>CAYYUU010000502.1:0-6023 GCA_964474955.1 uncultured Alcaligenaceae bacterium
CACGGAGTGTGCCTACTACTTCTGGTCACGGCACACGGAGTGTGCCTACTACTTCCCACATCATCTTCTTGACGGGCCTCAGTGCGTTTCTCTTCTTCTATCAAAGTGCGACTCGCCCACTCAGCAGTAGCCACGAAGCCCGGGCTGCCCAAAATGCTCAGAGTATTCTCGACCATAACGATTGGTTACTACCTCGTCTATTCGACCGACGAGTCGAACTTCAAAAACCACCGTTGTACTACTGGCTCGTGGCCATCTTTGGTAGGCTCAACGGAAATCATGTAACCGCATTGTGTGTGCGACTCCCGGCGGCATTATCGGCGTTGGCAACCGTGTTATTCGTGTATTATCTGGGATATACTCGGACACGACCGCTTGCGGGATTCCTAGCGGCAACGATACTGGCGACGTCTTTGCACTTCACCTGGACGGCCCGCGTCGGACGCATTGACATGCCGTTGTCATTGACCATCGCTTTTGCGTTGGGATGTTTCTATCTCGGAACCCAAGGCGGCGAAACGACATTGCGACAAAGCTGGAAATGGTTCTTCGCAGGATATGCATCGCTCGGCTTTGGGGTATTGCTCAAGGGACCGATCACGATAGCGTTGGTCGGTGTTGTGGTCGTTGGGTGGCTAATAGCAAGTTGGTGGTTTGGTCGAAGAATATTAACAACCGTTTGCTTCCCGTTCTTCGAAGCGATTCAGCAATGCGGACTATGGTGGGGACTTCCAATCGTTCTTGGGATCACGGTTCCATGGTTTATTCTTGCCAATATCCATACTCAAGGCGAACTATTCCGTGTGTTCTTTTGGTATCACAACTTCGCCCGCGGATTTGGTGGTGCCGAAGAATTACCATCCTATCCATGCTGGTTCTATGTGGTACGACTTGTGATAGATTTGTTCCCTTGGAGCATAGCTTTACCGTTTGCGTGTTGGCATTACTTCCGAAGCTCAAAAGCCGATCGATTGACATTGTTCGGTGGAATCTGGTTCTGCACGATGTTCTTTTCGCTTTCGTGTTTGCGATTCAAGCGGGCTGATTATCTGCTTCCCGCGTATCCGGGGTTCGCGATCTTCCTCGGTTGTGTGGGAGAACGCCTTTGGCAAAAGGCGACGACTTCGCGAAAATTTTTGTGGTGGAGTTTTGGAGGTTTATTGCTATTCATCGTTACCGGTTGGTGGTGTTATATCCTCGCAGGTACTCCAACGACGGAATCCACCAGACCCACGCAACCGTTTGCCAAACGAATTCGCGAGCATACCAACGGCACCGTTATATTTTTTCAGGTCGAAGCGCATGACCTCGCGTTTGAATTGGGAAGCCCAATCAACACAGTCATGACATGGAAAAACTTGGACCGGTGGAGCAAAACGAAGGAACCTGTGTTTGTGGTGATGAGTCCGGAGAACGCCGCGAAATTGCGGAATCACAATTTGAAACAGAAGTTTCAAGAAGTGGTCTGCACAGCCGAACTCACGGATGAGGATCATGACCGACCATTAGTGTTATTGCGTTCGGTCAAGTAGTAGGCACACTCCGTGTGCCGTAACCAAAGTAGTAGGCACACTCCGTGTGCCGTTGTCTTTGGTTTTTGAGTGTCGTCTTTCGCTCCGCGAAAGGACGCCTCTCTTTGTGTCCTCGCTCGCGCTTCGGGTTGGTCTGTTTTGGAGTGCGTCAACGCTCCCCACTCATTCGCCTTCTTCCGATTGAAGACTTGTTCTCGCTTCGATAGAACAACTTTCGCGTTGTGTTTGACTCCTCTGCTGAACTTTCAACGTTGCGCACATCATGACCGACGACATTTTCCACCGCGATCCCATTGCCGACTCACCCATGAGCGTTGTCTTGTTCGACCATAACGCGGACGCTTTCGTGATGAGCTTTCTCAAGAAGTGGCGAAAGACTCTCGATTCGCTCGAACGCGAATACGAAATTATCTTTGTGGACGACGGCAGTTCGGACGATACGGCAACGAAGGTCGAAGAGTTCGCGGCGAAAAATGCGAACGTCCGAGTCCTCAAACACGAGCAACATCTTGGCGAGGGGGCAGCCCTCAAGACGGGACTCGCCGCGACGCAACATCCCCTCGTTTGCTATTGTCCTTGCCGCCCGGCTTACGTCACGAAGGACCTCAAAACGCTGTTGAAAGACATCGATTCGGTCGACGTCGTGGTGGGCCAGCGGAAAGCGCAACCCATTCCGCAATGGTGGCGGATTGTGGGGCTGGTCTCTCGGATTTTCGTTCGCGTGATACTGAACTGCGACTCGCCCCCAAGAGAAACTTGGCAGGGTTGGAAGGCGTACTGGCGGAGTTGGTGGGCTTGGTGGTTCTTTGGGCTCAGGCTCGAAGACGTGGGGAGCCCGTTTCGGCTTTATCGAAAGTCGGCAATCGAAGAACTCGTGATCCAGTCCAAAGGAGAATTCGTCCACATAGAACTACTCGCCAAGGGTACGTTTCGCACTCAGCTCGTGTCGATCAAACCAATCCAGTACAAACTTCCCGAGGACGATGTGCCGGATTACCAATGGCCATATACATGGTCCGACTTTCTCAAAGTCTTGAACAAACCATGCTTCATTTCAATACCTCCTCCGACAGAACCGAAGGTCGAACCGGTGGCCGAAGGAGGAGTAGAGCGAGCATAGAACGTGCTGCGTTATTGTCGGGTGTGACAAAACGCAGCGGCGGAGGTCCCAAACTTCCTATGACAACTGCCACATGAACATCTTCAGGGCATCGCCAAACTTCGAGTTCACACCGAGCGCCGCCGTCGGCTCATAACCGCAGTGAACCATACAGTGCTCACACCTCGGATCATTCCCATACCCGTAGCTATTCCAGTCGGTCTTCTCCATCAGGTCGTTAAACGTCGGATAGTGAGCATCGGTGATCAAATAACATGGGCCTTTCCAACCCTTGATGTTTCGAGTCGGGTTACCCCACGCCGTACACGACAACTCTCGCTCTCCCGCAAGAAATTCCGCATAGATCGGCGAATTATTCATTTTATGTTTTTTGAATAGCGACTTGGCTTCCTGGAACTTGGCTTTGATGTCTTCGCGCGTCATGAATAATTCCGAATCACCTTGCGGATTCGTTTCGTGCACCGCGACGTAACCATACGGCGGAGATAATAGAAAGCCATCCACGCCAAGTTTCGTGAGATAACTAAAGAGTGCGTCGATTTCGTTGATGTCGGTTTCTTTGTAAACCGTCGTGTTCGTGCATACGAGGAACCCAGCGGCCTTGGCGGCCTTGATACCTTCGATGGCCTCCTGGAAGACGCCTTCTCGTTCGACACACATATCGTGCGTTTCTTCCATTCCGTCAAGATGAACGTTGAAGAAGAAACGCGACGTCGGCTTGAACTGGTGGAGTTTCTTCTTGATGAACATCCCATTCGTGCACAGATATATATGTTTGCGACGTTTCAGGATTCCCTTGACCAACTCCCCGATCTCGGGATAGATCATCGGTTCGCCGCCGCAGATACTCACGATGGGCGCGCCGCATTCATCGACCGACGCCAAACACTCATCGATAGTGAGTTTCTGTTTGATCGTCGATTCATATTCGCGAATTCGTCCGCAACCCGTACAAGTCAAATTACAGGCGTGGAGTGGTTCCAGCATCAACACGAGCGGAAATCGCTTCACTCGCTGCAGGCGTTTCTTGGCCATGTGCATGGCCATTGATGTCGTCAAAGTTAAAGGAAAACGCATAGTATTTGATATCTCCTGATCGGTCGTTGATCGTCCTTGTGTCGTCGCTTGTTTGTCTTCGAATTGGTCCGGTCGCTACATCGCAGAAACCGTCGAGGCTTCCGAGACCCTGGCCTCCGTCGCCTTGATGTGTGGCGTTCGTCGGATCGTCGACACGGCTCGCTCGGTCGTAAGTTGTTGATATTTCGCCAATGCCATGAGTGGGAAATACAAGCGGTAGTTGTGATACTTCAAATAGAAGACTTTCGGGAACCCAGTCCCCGTAAATGGTCCTTCGTCCCAGTTCCCATCTTCGCGTTGGGTCGAGATGAGATAGTTAATTCCCCGCTCGACTTCCTGGCTCTGTTCTTCGCCCGCAGAGAGCAATCCCAAAAGCGCCCAACCCGTTTGCGATGGCGTCGGTTCGCCTTGCCCGGCAAGTTCTGGGTCGTCGTAACTCCCACAAGTCTCACCCCATCCGCCGCAAGATTGTTGGACTTCCTTCAGCCACTTCACGGCTCCCCGAACCATCGGCTTTTGCATATCGAACCCGACCGCGCTGAGCCCCATCAGAACCTGCCAAGTTCCGTAGAGATAATTCACGCCCCACCGACCGATCCAACAACCTCGATGGTCTTGGTGCTTCGCGATGAACTCGGTGGCTCGATCCACTTCGGGTCGTCCGACGCGATAACCATATTCCGCAAGGGATTCCAAAGCTCGGGCGGTGATGTCAGGGCAGCTCGGATCGAGCATTGCGTTGTGATCCGCGAAAGGAACTTCTGTCAGAAATTCCCGATTGATATCTTGGTCGAAGGCAGCCCATCCACCGTCAGAATTTTGCATCCCCAAAAGCCACTTCAGCCCGCGTTCGACGGCAGCAATCGTTGGTCGTTTCTCACCGTTGTTATTGGCATCACCATCCGGAAAAGCGTATCCCGTTCGAGCCAAACCTTTGAGGACCATCGCCGTATCATCGGTATCCGGATAGAATCCATTTCGATATTCGAAGAACCAACCCCCCGGTTCCAGTTGAGGATTCATTATGCTCCAATCACCCGTACGTCGCACCTCTTTGCTCAACAACCAATCCACTGCTTTCTCGATCGCCGGAGCGACTTCTGACGCACCAACCGATGCCAAAGTGTTGAGGGCAATGGCCGTATCCCATACTGGAGAAACACAAGGTTGGAGACGAATCGTATCGTTCTCTTCGATGATTAGGTCCGTAAGTTGTTTGTGTGCCCATTGCATTTCCGGTGAGTCGTCGGCATATCCCAAACAATGAAGTGATAGAACGGTGTAAATCATGGGTGGGAAGATAGCGCCCACGCCGTCACTATCTTCGAAGTGTTCCAACAACCACGCCGCACATCTCTTGACGGCCTTGGCGCGGAGGTGAGTGAATGGCTGAGTCACATAATTCCAGAGTTCCGACCACCAGGACCTTTCCGGCGGAAGTGGATAGCTCGACTTCTTTGGATCACATGCCTTCAGGAGTTGATCAACGACGAGGAAGAAATTATGCCAGGTGAACCAGCGTTTGGTCGGCGTTTGCGGCCACGCTCGCATTTGTGGCGCATCGAGGAACAACTCCGAAATGCCTCGTTCGGGCGGCAGATTTCGTACAGGTTTGTGCGCGTAGAAAAGAGTCAGCGGCACAACAATTGTACGGGTCCAGCTCGACATCGCATACAGATTGATATAGGCCCACTTGGGAAGGAATATCATTTCTGGTGGAACGGCCGGACAATTTTCATATGGGAATTGTCCCAGCAACGCCAAGTAGAACTTCGTGAAGCTATTACACTCCATCGCCCCTCCATTGGCTCGGATCCACTCCCGAGCTTTGGACATGTGCGGAGCATTCGGGTCGTGACCGGTTAACTTCAACGCGAAATAACCCTTGACGGTCGTACTCATGTCCGCAGGACCGCCGGGATAATTATTCCAACCGCCGTTAGGCATTTGTTGTTCGAAAAGATACTTGGCGGCCTTCTGGCACACGTCTTCGTGTTCACGCCCGAAGAACGCAAGCAGCAGAATATACTCCGATTCCAGAATCGTATCACCCTGGAGTTCCGCCACCCAGTGTCCGTCGTCGCATTGTTGGTCGAGCAGACAATCGCGCGCGTTTCGGATGGCCTGACCCAAAGGAGTTAATTCGGTCCGGTGGGCGTCGTCGCGGCGGAAATGAGATGTTGGAGTTTGCGGATCGAGGACTTGAGACGAAGCAGCAGAGGACATCCTTTCCCAACCTTCTTGCCAGACAAGACTTTCACATCAATCACTTGACGTGTGACTGTACTCGGCCC
>CAYYUU010000503.1:0-6021 GCA_964474955.1 uncultured Alcaligenaceae bacterium
TGTTGTAGGGCAGCACTGGGGAAGGCAAGCAAACATCGCGCCGGACAGAATTGCCGGAAGTGTCGAAATGCCCACACAAAAAGCGCAAAAATCAGGCCGAGGTATTTTTGTGTTTTTTGTGTGCGCATTTGCTGCCTCGGATTGGAAACACAACCACAAAGGCGTTCTTTCAAAGGAGCGAAAGGCGACACTCAAAAACCGAAGACAATGGTTACCGCCACGGGGAACGGGAAATAAATGTCTGTCCGGTTTCTTGAGGGACTTTGAAAAACCGGACAGACATTTATTTCCCGTTCCGAGTGTGCCTACTACTAAACACAAAGACAGGCGACACGTATTAATACGTTTTGCCCACGCAAAAATCAACTATCCGAAACGCCCCAACACACGATAAGGATTTATCCGACTGCCTTCGTGGCTTGAAAGGTTATCCACCCACGACCGGCAACGAACCTGGTTCTCCTTCGGTCTTTTCTTCTTCTTCGGCCATGTCGCGGATGTCTTGCGTGATCCGCATCGAGCAGAACTTCGGCCCACACATCGAACAGAATTTCGCCGACTTGAAGACTTCTTGGGGCAACGTTTCGTCGTGCATTCGCTGGGCCGTCTCCGGGTCGAGCGACAACTCGAACTGACGTTTCCAGTCGAATTCAAATCGCGCCTTCGACAGTTCGTCGTCTCGCTGGCGCGCGTTCTTGCGACCGCGTGCGATGTCGCCTGCGTGAGCCGCGATCTTGTAGGCGATGACTCCCTGGCGGACGTCGTCTGCGTTAGGCAAGCCAAGATGCTCTTTCGGAGTCACGTAACAAAGCATGGCCGCGCCGGCTTCCGCCGCGATGGCCGCGCCGATGGCCGATGTGATGTGATCGTAGCCCGGCGCGATGTCCGTCACGAGAGGCCCAAGAACGTAGAATGGAGCTTCGTGGCACATCTCGCGTTCTTTCTCGACGTTCTCGCGGATGAGGTGCATGGGCACATGGCCCGGTCCTTCGATCATGACCTGACAGCCGTGCTCCCAAGCCTTCAAAGTGAGTTCGCCCAACGTCTTGAGTTCGGCAAATTGAGCTTCATCGTTGGCGTCGGCGAGGCAACCAGGTCGGAGTCCATCGCCGAGGCTGAACGTAACGTCGTAGGCACGCATGATCTCGCACAGTTCATCGAAGTGGGTGTACCACGGATTTTGTTCGTGGTGGGCGATCATCCAGGCACCAATTAACGAACCACCACGGCTCACGATTCCGGTGATTCGGCTCTTCGTGAGTGGGAGATATTCGAGCAGAATCCCCGCGTGGATCGTCATGTAATCGACGCCCTGCTTGGCCTGGTGCTCGACCATGTCGAGAAGCATCTGCGGGGTGATGTCTTCGGGACTCTCGACTTGTTGGATGACTTGATACATCGGGACCGTTCCGATCGGCACCGGCGAAGCGTCGATGATGGCCTGGCGAATGCCGTCGATGTTGCCGCCGGTCGACAAGTCCATGACGGTGTCGGAACCGAGGTGGACGGCCGTGTGGAGTTTCTCCAACTCATCCTCGGCGGTTCCGGTCACTGCCGAGTTGCCGATGTTCGCATTAATCTTGCACTTACTCGCGACGCCGATGCACATGGGCTCGAGTCGCTTCTTGAGGTGTTCGGTGTTGGCCGGAATGACCATCCGCCCGCGAGCGACTTCGTCGCGGATCAAATCGACGTCGAGGTCTTCTCGTTCCGCGACGTATTTCATTTCGTTGGTGATGGTGCCCGCTTTGGCGTGTTCGAATTGGGTAATCGCTGGCATTGGTGCAGTCTCTCTTTCGGTGCTGATCTGGGTCGTGTTGGTTGGCGGCGGCGAAGATCGACGATGTCGTGCGTTGTGGTTCGGATTTATCCCAACCCAAAGCGCGAGCGAAACGGGCTTTTGCTGCGAAGCGACAAAAAGACGCTGTGCGAAGCGGGAACCACAGCCTACAGGCCGCCTTCCCGAGCGAATAATGCCTAACGCAATGTTTCTCGCTACGCTCGGGTCCTCGCTTGCGGTTCGGGTTGGTGTGGAACAACCCTTACTTCTCAAACCACAGGAGCTTGCACCTCCGTCGCCGGAATCCATCCCTCGACCCACGTCATCGGTGGGAGCTTTGCTCCCATGGTCACCAAGATGGCCACCAACAATCCTGGAATCAGCAAATAGATCACAAATAAACTCAATCCTTCGTACAACTCGTCGAACGCAAACATCCAGAAGGCATACCAGACGCACGCGGGTAGGTATAACATCACCAACCCGACGTGGATCATTCCGACCGGGAATCCCGTCTCGGTCAGCAAGTAGTCGACGTACATCACGACAAAACTGATGACGGCGAAGCCGACCGACATTCCGGCGGAACGCCACCAGAGCGCGTCGGTCTCGAACTCCATTTCTCGAGTACCTAGCTGGATACGATACGCCAGGGCTGCCAGGGGAATGGTGATCGGAACGAGGTACGAAACACTGATCGTGATGATGAGGACCCAGCGGAAGAATTCGAAGAATCCCACGGTATCTCCTTGTCACACCATATTCTCACGTTGCTGACGGTCGGGCTTTGGACTTTTCCACGCGTGGATTGCCCGCAACGAAAGAAGGTCGTCTCATCGTGAACGATAACGGCAGGTGGTAATGAGAAGAGAAGACAGGACAGGGTGAGTGTCGCGTGGCGTCGCTTCCCCACGCCGGCGTTACCCGGATCAGGTCCCAAGGGTGTACTCTCAGCCGATCAACAAATCGGCACCCCTAGCGATCACTAAGATTGTATGCGGACTAATGCGATGGTCAAGGAGAAGAAACCGGCGAGGTCCAATAACTATCCGAAAACCCGGATCCACGTGCGAGGCCAATACATCTGGAATCCGGGTATTTTCCTCTGTGTTTGTGAAACGGGGAATTGATGATGGTGCGTCTTGATAGGGTGTGCGAGGAGCGCTGCGACTATGGCACCCAAAAAACCCCCTCCACCGAACAAACTGGCGGAGAGATGACGTTGACGGGCGAGCGTTCCGGGTATGCCGAAACCCCGAAACGCTCGTCTTCTCTCAAGCCCTCAGTGAAAGTTCCGTCCTTTTGGCTTCAGTCCTCCGCCTTTCATCGCTCACGTATCCGTTCGTCGTGGCGTTTCGATGTTCAAGATGGCATCACTCGCGGCTTGTCGGACCTCGGGATCAATGTCTCGCAGGGCTCGTTCGAGCGCGGGTAGGGCGACACGGGCGTCGGAACCGAAACTGCCGATGGCTTCGGCCGCAGCTTGGCGAACTTTCACACTTTCGAAGAGAAGGAGTGTCGCGAGTTTACGGGCGGCGTTCTTGCGCTGTTCCGCTGTCGTGAGGCCGACGACCTTCAGTGCCTCCAGGGCTTTCGCTCTTGGGTCTGCGTCGCCTCGTAATCCGGCGTCGGCCAAAGCCGGTCCGGCAGTTTGGATCGTCTTGATCGCAGCGGCCTGGGCATCGGACTTGGGTGCCGATTCCGCCCCCGTCATCAATTTTTCGAGGCTGGTTGCCGCGGCCATACGAACGCCGATGTCTCGATCTCCCAGTAAACGGATAAGGCCATTAACGACTTTGTTCAGCAACGCCAGATTATCCGGACCCGGTTTTACATCTTTGTTTGTTTTTTTGTCCTGTTCGTACTTCGTCAGGAGTTGACGCACACGACGTTCGCCGAGGTTCCCCAGAGCTCGAATGCTCGCCCACCGGACGAATTTGTTCCGGTCACGTAACCGATCCGCGAGGTGGACCGCCAGCGACTGGTCTGCCTCGTAGTCGGTATCTTCGAGTAGTTCGAGGAACTGTACCCCGGCCAGACGAACGGGCGTACTCGGATCGTCGAGGTTCTTCGCGACGATGTTGGCGGCTTGTTCCAGGGGCTTCGCCAAGTAGTCTGGCTTCACGGTTGGGGCATCGGGATAGTTGTTCCTTCTGGCCACTCGAATTTGTTGATTCAAAGCCCTTCGTGCACCGGCGAAGTGCTCAAGGCTACGCCAGGCTAAGAGTCGAGAGACAACGTCCCGAGTTGTAAGTAGCTGTTGAAAACGTCGAGAGCCGAGCAGCTCGCCGACTTTCTTGGCGATTTCTTTCCCAGATTTGAGCTTGGCGACGTCGTCCATCTGGAACACCAATGGCGGCAACGCGCCGCTTCCTGGCTTGGCCGTCACGGTCTGGGGCAGACTGCGAAGGAAGAATCCCACACGCTCGATGGTGTTGAGGGCCAACCGGTTGACCTCGACGTCCGCATCGGCCAGCATTGGTGCAGTCCGGACGACGACGTAGATGCCCAACTCGCGTGTGTCTCCGGTGGAAGAATCGATCCGAATTTGCACGCCTCTGGCTGTGTCGCTATCCCCGGACAAGGATTGAATTAATCGAACCATGTTTCGCAAGGCCCCGGCGGCCGCTCGGCGTTCGGCCACACTCCGGTTCGTCTCTTCGGACAGTCTTCCCAGCGCCTTGGTCGCTTCATTGCGGGTCAGAGCGTTGGATAACTCCTTCTCGTTGCCAACTAGTTGCAGGAGTCGAGCTTTTTCGGTAGTCAACATTTCGTTGGCCAAAATCTCTTTTGCCTTGGCAATGATGGCATCCGAGGGAAGCAAAATGTTACCGAGGGCGCGGGCCGCTACGATGCGAACTTGGGGAGAATCGTCGTCCAGGAGTTTGACCACGGACTTGGCCAGGAACCCCAGATACAGTCGGGACTGAACATAGCCGGGCTGTCCAATGATCCGCAACTCGGCTCCTTTGCCACTCAAGAGTGCTTCCCGACCGAGGCTACCGATCAGGGCCGCGATGGCTTGTTTGACTCGTGATGATGCCTTTTTGGAGGTTGCATCCTTGACTCTCTCGAGCAACTTCTTCGCAATGTCGATCCGGTACTTCCCCGACTTGGCAGTCGGGGCTCCCCAACCAGCCAATTGCAAACTTCGCTGGAGTTCGGGAATCGTGCTCAAACGGGAGACAGCGATGGCCACGTTGGTCAAGTCGGACTCGTCCTTCGTGGCCAAGGCATTTTTTAGATCTTCCACAGGATCGGACGCCCCGAGGGCGACCGACCCGCCACCCAACGAAAGTGCGAATGTGAGGGCGAGCGTCCATCGAAATGGAGATGACGAATTTGCAAACATGGATACCTCAAGTGTTGTCGGTCTGTTTTGCGGTATTGGCTTGGGTGTCGGCCACCGTTGCGTGCCGTTGTTTGGTCACGTGTTGGCGACCTTATCGAGCAGTTGCGACGAGCGAAACTAGTTTGCGAATATGGATAGCACTCGGACTTAATTGCAAGCACACCTGCTATTCTATTCCCTATTTTCTATTTCCTAATTTGGTGGGTCTTCGCTGTGCTTGCCACACCCTACAATAAATTTATTCTGAGAAATCACCGTTCTCTGCCCCTTGCGATGACGTAAATTTTCATCTCAAGTATTGCCGCTTGCGACCTCCGAAGCCAAGCCTGGCAGTAGGATCGTTGAAAAACTCTGGGCGTTTGCGGGACGTAATGGGTCCAACCAGCATACCAAATGGAGACTGCCCAATCCGTCAAGTTGCTCTCGTTTCTCGGATGCTTTCTCCTTGTCCGTCAGGTCTAACCGTTGTTACAGTAAAGGCATGATGACCGAACCGATTTCGGACCGAACCGAAGACACTATGACCGAAGAAATCGAAAGGGTCCTGCGGGTTTATCTGCTTGGGAAGGTGGACTTCGAGGCCGCCTTGCAGTTGCAGCGCCGCCTCGTCTACGAAGTCTCCGGAGAGCAAAGCGAGGCAGCTTTGATTCTCTGCGAACACCCTCCTGTGATTACCGTCGGACGCCAGGGAAGTTACGTCCACATTTTGTGCGACGTGGAGGAAATGCGGGCCAGACAGTGGCGGTCTCGGTGGGTCAATCGAGGCGGAGGGTGCTTACTCCAAGTCCCCGGTCAACTGGCGATTTACGCGATTTTGCCGCTGCTGCGTTTGGGGCTGAGTCTGCCGCGGTATATAAATAAGATGCAGGAGGTTCTCCTGCTCGCGTTG
>CAYYUU010000504.1:0-6014 GCA_964474955.1 uncultured Alcaligenaceae bacterium
TTGAGCAAAATGTGTTTGGCTCGGACGCTGACTTTTTCGAAGAACAATTTATTCAGCTCGTAATATTTCTTCATCTCGGCTTCTGGCAAGTGCTTGTTGAGGTATCCACGCCATCGCAAACGCGTGAGCATCTCGTCTCGCAGGTCGGCTTCGGTTTGGTTCGTGTCGGCCAAAAATTTGGCGAACGAAATCTTCTTTTCCGCCAGGGACTTTTTCAGGTCGGTGATTTCCGTCTCGACGTCGGAAGCAGGGACCGGAGGCGCATGGCGGGCCAAGTGTTGCCGCATGAGTGCGTCGTCGATCAGCATTTTCAGGGCGAGCTGGTACATCCTGCGTCGCATGGTCTGTGGGATCGGTTGAACGCTCGGGGTATCTCGGTGGAGAAGTTTTTGGACTTCCGCGACCAGGATTTTCTGACCGTTGACGGTCGCCGCAACTTTCTTCGAAACTTCCTGTGCATCCCCCACAGTCGGGAATGCCGCAACAAAACCGAATCCCAGAATGATCAAACTCAACCGCGTTGTGGCTTGCAATGTTCACCTCCTTCGCGTCGCTTTCGTGACCCGTCCATTCCGTCCCGCGTTATATATCGGGTTGTCGGAATCGTGTGGAGGGCAATTTCTCTTGGAAAGAAGTCTTTCTGGTGTGATCCCCCCATAAGCTCGCCAGTGTCGTGTAGAATAGGGAATAGAATAAGTGATCAGAAAAATCAGTTGCCCCAAGATTTTGGAGTTTTGATTTGTTGTTTGTCGTAGGTACACGCGGCCCGCGTGTACCTACGATCACGATAACATTCCAAAATCCACAGGTGGCTCCTGAATAAACAATGGGCCAAGGCCCCGATGGGACATGACGAACGAAACGAATAATGCGAGGATCCACCAGCGGCTACTGCCATTGGTCGAAAAGCCAAAGGGCCAACTCCTCGTCCATGAGATCTACAAGAGCATCCAGGGAGAATCGACGTTCGCCGGATTGCCTTGCGTGTTCGTGCGGCTCTCGGTCTGCGACTCACGCTGCGTTTGGTGCGATACTCCCCACGCATTCAAGGAAGGAACGCCTCGGAGTTTGGATTCGATTTGCGCCGAAGTGCGGCGACTCGAATGTCCACTCGTGGAGATCACAGGCGGTGAGCCTTTGTTGCAACCGGAAGTCTATCCGTTGATGACGCAACTCGCCGACGAAGGACACGCCGTTTTGCTCGAAACCAGCGGTGCTCATCCGGTGAATCAAGTGGACCGGAGGGTTCACATCATTATGGATTTGAAGTGTCCCGACAGTGGCGAGGCCGAGAGGAATTGTTGGGATAATCTCGATTTTCTCAAGCCCGGAGACGAAATCAAAGTCGTCGTCAACTCCGAAGATGATTTTCGTTGGGCCAGCGCACACGTAAAAACGAAACGGCTGGCCGACCGATTTACCGTATTGTTCAGTCCGGTATTCGGAACTCTTGCACCGGAAAGGTTGGCGAGTTGGATTCTGGCTTCGGGACTGCAAGTCCGCATGCAACTGCAAATGCACAAGTATGTCTGGGACCCCAACGCACGGGGTGTTTAACGGCCCTCAACTCGACAAAACTCACACAACCTCTCCTACGTCGTCTCACTGGCCTTGTTTTTTTGCCAATTTCTTCAAGCGTTGGTTTCCTCGTAGTCGATTAGGAGGAACAATATTCTCGACGGGAGAATGACCGTTGGCACATCTGACGTTGATCACCGGTGGGATTCGGAGTGGAAAAAGTCGTTGGGCGGAAGAATTGGCCGGACGACATTCTCGAGTGACCTATGTCGCAACGACTCAGTTATTTGGAGAGAACGACGAGAGACGCGCCTTTGATTTAGAAATGATCCGCCGAGTCGAACGGCACCGACGCCGAAGGGCCACGGAATTTCCTGAGTGGGAAACCATCGAAGAACCCTGGCAAGTCGTGGAGGCCATTCGTGAGGTTGACCATGGCGGAGCGATTCTTCTTGAGTGCTTGAATCTCTGGATGACGAACTTACTCATCGGGACCGCCGAACGTCTTGGAATGGACGATGACGCCGTAGCCCACATCGTTGGAGAACTCGTCTCCGAATGTTGCTCGCACCCAGCGACGGTGATCGTGGTTACGAATGAAGTGGGGTGGGGGACCGTGCCCGTGAACGAGTTGGCTCGTCGGTTTACGGATTTGTTGGGTGAAGCCAATCAACGATTCGCTCGTCACGCTGCGGAAGTGTATGCCTGTCTCGCGGGCATTCCCGTCCGCCTCAAACCCCAGCCGATTTCGGGAATGTCTGCGTCATGACGAGTGGAAGGGAAGAGAATCAATGCGGAACTGGTTTCTGCGCGTAACTGTACTGGCTCTTCCGCTGATCGCCTTGCTGCCGACCGCTCAGGCCCAGGAGCAAGGGGATTCCGAGCGCATCGTCTACGTCTCGTTCCGAACATTCCGGATTCCATTCGTCCAGCCCAATCCTCAAGTCACGTTCGATAATCTTGTGGAGATGCGACTCTTTGTTTCGACCGATGACGGTAAAAACTGGCAGCCCTCCGCCGTCGCAGCTCCCAAGAAGAAATCATTCCTTTGCGTCTGTAATAAAGATGGGCTCCACTGCTTCGCTGTCCAAACAAAAGACGTGAAAGGGAATTTGTTTCCGGAGCGAGTCGAGGACCTGAAACCCAACATGCGAGTGATGATCGATACCCTCCGCCCGGACGTCCAACTCTTTACGCTTCCGATGAAGAATGGTCGTGTCGGTGTGCGGTGGATCATTCGGGAAGAGAATCTCGACGTGCGGAAACGCGAGGCGTTCATCCTTGAGTATCGGGCCGAGGGCGAAAAGAAGTGGCTGCCGCTCTATGCCAAAGCAGGACAAACCGGTGAGCACCACTGGGACCCAGAAACGAATGCAACGCTCGAAGTTCGTTTGCGCGTCCTAGACCTCGCGGGCAACGACGGCTCCGACGCAATCAAGCTGACGCCGGGCCGAAGCGTTCGAAATCAATATCCACCAACCGAACCGGCGGCTCCTGCTACCCCCAGACAAAAAGTCCCGAAGGGGTACTCTTCGACAGTTCGGAATCGAAGACTCGTCAACAGCAAACGGATCAAGCTCAAGTACAAACTTTCGGACGTCGGAAAGTCCGGAGTTTCGGAAGTCCAACTCTGGTTCACCCGCGACGGGGAAAGCTGGAATCGGTATCCCTTGCCTAATCGGGGTGAAGGCCAGAACCCGCCAAACCCACTCGTTTTCGAAGTCAACAAGGAAGGCGTTTATGGCTTCACGTTGTTGGCGAAGAGCGGCGTGGGGTTGAGCTTGCGGCCGCCCGAGATTGGCGACCCGCCGCAACTATGGGTGGAAGTCGATCTCACTAAACCCATCGTGCAACTTCGCGACATCGTTGTCGGCAAAGGCTCTGACCGGGGCAAGATATCGATTAGTTGGGCCGCACAGGATAAGAATTTGTCACAGCGACCGATCACCCTCGCTTACCAGGCGGATACCGATTCGGATTGGATCGTCTTCGGAAAAGGACTCGCCAACACCGGACACTATGTTTGGGACATCTCCGATTTGAAGGATCTTCCCGTCGCGTTCCACGTTCGCATTCAGGCCGACGATCTCGCCGGAAATGTGGGTGAGGACCGCACCACCCAGAGGGTGAAGGCAGATCTCGCGATCCCGAAAGCCTCGATCCTCGACGTCGAAGGAGTCGGGAGCGGGATGGGCCGGGCTCCATAAAGATTCGGGATTTTCGACCCCAACGAGCCCAAATCCCCAGGTTCGAAAATCCATCAGAACTTCCGATTTCGCGCCATCTCCATTTTTTCCTCGCATTTCGGGCATCGTTGGTGTCCAATACCTGACTACTTTGATGGACGCAATTGCGTTGAACCCTTGGGCGAAGGAAGGCACTTTGTCCAACGATCTTTCTCCAGTACAGCAACTCAAATGAGTACCGTGCACTGGCTCCACGCGAGTGACTGCCCACTGCTGCATGCCGATGTGGATGCGGTTGATCTGACTTCACTCCGGCTCCTCCAACGCCTCCTCGAACTGGTCCTTCGCGAACCTCCCACGTCCGACTTGTTGGCCGTGATGCTGGAGGAGATTGGAATCGGCCTGCAAGCCGACCAAGTGTTCGTGTTGGAAGGTGTCCCGGACTGGCCGGTCCGGTGGGAGTACGCACGCCGGGGCATTCGTTCTTCGAATACGAACCCCCCGACAACTCTTCTGAGCGAAGTCCTGGACCGCATGGCGGGCACTTCGCAATCAGCAGACGGCAACCTTTCCGCATTCCTTGCCGCTCCCATTGAGACCGACAAATCGGCATCCCACGTTCTGCTCGCCTCGCGAAGTCGCCTGGATTTTTCGCAGGCAGACCAGGAGTACGGCGTCGCCGCCAGCCATTATTTCGCCCTGGCCCTCCGGAAAGTGCAAGAGGCGGCGAAGCAGGAGGCCCACGTCAAACGGCTCGGAACTCTGCTCGAGATTGCCGAACGCCTTACCGACCAACGAGAGACGGTCCCACTACTCGAACACATCGCGAAAGAAGTCGTGAACTTGATTGGTTGCGAACGGGCGAGCCTTTTCCTCTGGGATCGCGGCCGCAACGAACTCGTCGGACGCCCAGCGATCGGAATGCCCAACGGAGAACTTCGTATCCCAGACGATGCGGGAATCGTCGGGCAGGTAGTCCGAACTCGGCAAGTGCTCCAGGTCGATGACGTCCGCGCCGATCCGAGTTGGAACTCGAAAGTCGATTCCGAATCGGGGTTCCAGACTCGGAGTCTTCTGTGCGTCCCGCTCGAAGATTCGGAAGGCAACTGCGTCGGTGCGCTCGAAGCGATCAACAAAAACCATGGTCGTTTTGGCCCTCTCGATGTCGAAGCGGCCCAGGCCTTGGCCCGGCAAACCGTGGCCGCCCTGAATAATGTTCAAGAACACGAAGCCCTCCTCCGAAGCAATGCCGAATTCCAGGATCAAGCCCGCACGGGTTGCCAAATCATTGGCGATAGTACGGCCATTGTGGAAGTCCGCGCTCACATTGAGAGGTTAGCGCCGACGGAACTTCCGGTGTTGATCCTTGGCGAAAGTGGCACCGGGAAGGACGTGATTGCGCGAGCCTTACATTTCTCGAGCCCCCGAAACGCTCAACCCTACATTCCCGTGAACTGTGCCGCGATCGCCGAATCGCTCATCGAGAGTGAGTTGTTCGGTCACGAAGCCGGGGCCTTCACCGGAGCCCAAAACACCCGCGCCGGGAAATTCGAAGCGGCCAGCGGTGGGACGCTTTTCCTCGACGAACTGGGCGAACTCAGCCAGAACGGACAGGCGAAGCTCCTGCGGGTTTTGGAAGAAAAGAATGTTTATCGCGTCGGCAGCACCCAGCCGATACCTGTGGACACGAGAATCGTCGCCGCCACGAATCGCGACCTCGCCGAGCAAGTGCGTAAGGGTAAATTCCGAAAAGACCTCTATTACCGCCTCAGCGTGGTGACGGTCCACCTCCCTCCGCTGCGGGAGCGACAAGAAGATGTCTTGCTGTTGGCCGAACATTTCCTACAACATTTTTGTCGCAATGCGGGTCGCAAGACGATGAAGTTTTCCGCCGAGGGAAAGAAACGCCTCATGCTGCACGACTGGCCGGGGAACATCCGGGAACTGAAAAATCTCATCGAGCGTGTTGCGTATTTGTGTCCGGGGGATAAAATTGAAGCTAAAGACCTCGCGTTTATTTCCCGCGCGGTCGACGTGGAACCCCAGGACGATCTCCAAACCTTGAAACTATCGGAAGCAACGGACGCATTCCAAATCCGACACATCAAGAAGGCTATTGAGCGCGCCGGAGGAAACATGAGCGACGCCGCAAAGCTTCTAGGGCTCCATCGGCCCAATCTATACCGAAAAATGAGGCTCCTGAAAATGGATGTGGAATAAGGAAACGAGCCGTCAAGCAGCTGGTCTTGCTCATTTCCTTTGGTGTGAATTTTTACTCCAACAACAACGAGGGCTCGGTTGGAACGTCCC
>CAYYUU010000505.1:0-6011 GCA_964474955.1 uncultured Alcaligenaceae bacterium
CGTGCGGCAGGTACTTGCCATTTGTGTAGCCCTTGCATTTTCCGTCGGTGCCGTCCAGGCGGATCCGCAGAAATACTCTTTGAAAAAGGTCAAAGAGGCACCGCCGAAAAAACTCAAAGCACCAATTCAAAAACTATTCGGGAACGATGCCATCCAGCTGAAAACGGCCAAAGGGGATTTGATCGCCACCTTCTGGTTCCGGAAATCGATCCCCGTCCGCACGGCCAAGAAAGACTTGAAAAAAGAAGTAACGTATCGGGCACTCAACAACACGGAAATTCTCGGCGCGGTGAGCTTCGCGAAAGAATGGTACGACTACCGAGGCTACAAAATTAAAAAGGGCGTCTACACCTTGCGATTTGGCATGCAACCGCAAGACGGCGACCACATGGGAACGGCCATGCATCCAGAATTTTGTGTGTTGTTGGCAGCGAAGCTCGATCCAAAAGCGGGCCGTCTTCCACCCCAAGAGATGGCCGAGCGGAGCGCCGCCAGCATTCGTCGAAGCCACCCATCGGTACTCTTATTGTTTCCCGGGAAAAAGGCGAAGGGAAAGACGCCCGAGCTGATCGCACCGGCCAAAGAACATGTCGCTCTGACGGTTCAACGAAGCGTCGAAGCTGGTGGGCAACCTACAGATGCGAAGATTCAATTCGTGGTAACGGTAGTGGGACGAGCAAACGAGTAAGTGGCCTCAAAGGATTCATCGAGTGCGCCGTTGATGGGAGCACTCTCTCGACGAATTACTTAGATTTACTCGTTCGTTTCGGGCGGCCGTCGTCGGGCCACTTCGGTCTCGACCGCCGCCTCCGCAACGGCTTTCGCCACGACACGAACGACTTTCTTGTCGAAAACGCTCGGGACGATGTAGTCTTCAGTGAGATGGTCCTCGGGTATCGTTTCGGCGATGGCCGTCGCGGCGGCCAATTTCATTTCTTCGTTAATCGCCTTTGCACGCACATCCAACGCACCTCGGAAGATCCCAGGAAACGCAAGCAAGTTATTCACCTGGTTTGGGTAATCCGACCGACCCGTCGCGAGAACTCGACAGTGTGGCAGAGCCAACGCCGGGGAGATCTCCGGCTCGGGGTTGGCCATCGCAAAGACGATCCTATCCGGGGCCATTTGTTCGAGGTCCGCGGGTTCGAGAAGATTTCCGACCGAGACGCCGATGAACACATCGGCTCCCTTGAGGACTTCTTTCAACGTCGAGAATGGTTCGTCGAATCGCAAGACCATGAGGACGTTGCATCGGGCCGCTTCGAGTCCAGTTCCAACAGCTTCGAGAACGGCTCCTTTTCTGTCACAGCCGATGAGGTGTTCGACGCCGGCCGCCAGTAAGATTTTGCAACAGGCAGTACCCGCAGCCCCAAGACCGTTGACGACAACTTTGATCTTCGACATGTCCTTGCCGACGACCTTCAAGCCGTTCATCAACGCCGCCAACAAGGCCACGGCGGTCCCGTGTTGATCGTCGTGCATGACCGGAATGTCGAGCGATTGCTTGAGCCGGTCTTCGATCTCGAAACAACGCGGGGAGCTGATGTCTTCGAGATTGATGCCACCAAACGTCGGCGCAACGGCTTCGACGGTTCGGACAATCTCGTCGACGTCTTGTGTGGCCAGGCAAAGCGGCCAGCCGTCGATGTCGGCGAATTCCTTGAAGAGCATGACCTTGCCTTCCATGACCGGCATGGCCGCTTCGGGGCCGAGGTTGCCGAGTCCGAGAATCGCCGAACCGTCGGAAACAACGGCGATACTATTGGCCTTACTCGTGAAGGCGTAAGTTTTTTCGGGGTCTTCGGCGATGGCTTTGCTCACGCGGGCGACGCCGGGCGTGTACGCCATCGACAAGGTGTTGCGAGTTCGCAACGGGATCTTGCTTTTCGTGTTGATCTTCCCACCCAGGTGAAGCAGAAACACACGGTCCGAGGCAGAGCGTATGCGGACGTGTGGCATGTTGCGAAGGGCCTGCAAGACGGTCTCGGCGTGGGCTTCGCTTTGGGCATCAAAGGTGATGTCGCGCACCATCTTTGTGCGCGTGACCTTGACCAAGTCGATCGCTCCCAGGCTCGCCCCCTGGTTGGCGAGCACTGTGGCGAGTTCGGCGAACTGTCCCGGTTCGTTGGGAATTTCGATCCGCACGGTCATGCGGTAATCACAGTAGGGTCCTTTGTCGTGCATCAGCGGCTCCTTAGCTCCGGCTGCTTCTCCGATCCGGAATGGAGTCGGATAAATGGGCGTCGCCTTCTCCCGGGGCGTTTGAGGATCTTAGAGGTATGTTGGTGAAATTTGGAACGTTGCTTTTCGCGGAGCGAAAAGTTGTCCAAGACAAATACCTGTTCGCAGAGCGAAAAGCAACACTCCTGGCCATTTTTCATTGTACACCTGTTGGGGACTTTGGGCTTGGTGCATTTGGTTGCCGTAGGTATAACTTGAATCCCGACCAGTAGACGGGAGTTACGACGTCACCAAGGAGCACGAGGCTCATGGCCGGTAAGCGAAAGACTGTTGAGATGATCTCGGGAGCTTGCACTCTCATCGGTGCGCTCTTTGTGGTCTCCACGGCTTTTTGGGAACACAAGAAAGCACGGATCGAGGCGAAGGCAGCGAAGGAACAACACTCGACTTCTCATAGCTCTCCCGCAGCGAAGACAGGACCAAGTAATAAGTCCGACGACGAAGGAAGAGGAGCCCAGGTCCACCAGTCCGAAATGCACTCGTTCCCCCAAGGTGAGATCAAGGCCACTTCCAAAGAGGACGGGTCCGCCGCGTATTTTGTCCTGGACAAGGTGGCGGTCAGCGTCGAAGGAAATGGCGTGTCGTTGGGGCCCTTTGAGAAGAATTGGGGTGAAGTGTCGGTCCAGGGGCCAGTTGAAGTGGCTGTCGAAAACCGACATTCGGACGCGAGGGAAGTGAAGGTGAAATTCCTGAGCCGTCGACGATTACGTCCGAGTCAGCGAAAGCCCATCGTCGTCCAACCTGGACAACAACGCCGCGTCGGATTCCCTCCTTCGTTCCGGTTGGGATCGCAGAAAATCCGTATCGAGATCGAGTGATCTGGATTCACTCGCCGGTCAATTCGATGGATCGATAGATTTGTTCGAAAGCCTCCTGGACGTCTCCCATGTCCGTATCGGTGGCTTGCCACAACACCATGTACGTCGCCTCATCGTCTGCGAAACTTCGCACACAACAAGTATTGGTCAGATCGAGCACGGTAAAGTGGATGTCGTGGCCAAACGCCGGGATTCCCGCGACGCTGTCCAATCGGTCCTCGACTTCGATGTCTTGGTATTCCACTCGTAAGGCTTCCAAACTACTCGCCAACATCTCCTCGGGCTCGGGTGACGTTTTGTCCTGATTGATCAGGACAAACGCGGTGCCAGGACCATCCAGAGTCACGCTGAGAAAATCGTCTGTCCCTTCCGTTTCGAGCTTCCAATCCTCCGGATAGGAAAAACGAAGACCGGCTTCGTCGAACTGCTTGGTCATTCCAAACCTCTGTTTCTGGTGGTTCTGGCTGGATAGCTTCCCTGGACGGCTGCCTTTCGAAACCGAGCAATGCCAACGACTACGGAAGAGTTTTATACTGAAAATGGCGATATTTCGACGCCCCGGCTTCGGCGCGAAGGCCGAACTTACTGCTCTTGGTGCGGGCTTTCTGGGTGCGTTGGATCTGACCATCACATTTGAAGATCACCTTGTTATCCTTCGCGATGATTTCGAACTGTTGCCACGTGCCATATTTCAAATTCTTCACGCCACCTTTCTTGATGTCAAACTTGAGGCCGCGGAAATACATATCATTGTTGCAGCCTCTCTTGGCCATGAACTCGAACTTGATGTGGACGTCGCCAAACGTTTTCTGTGTGTCGATCACCATGTTGCCGCGAGATTTCCCGTCGATCACGATGTTTCCGTCGACGACTTGAAACCGCTTTTTCTTGGTTTCCGTCTTGCCGTCGAGCTTCACACCGTTCTTCATCTCCCAGCCCGAAAAGTCCTTGCCGTTGAAGAACGATGTGAAACCGGGAGCCGGTTTGAAGGCGTCCTCGCCCTGTGCGGGTGTTACGGTGGGGGTGATCGAAAGACCGAGAGCGAGAGTGAGGAGGCTGATTCGCATGGTGCTTCTCCGAAAGGCGGGAATGGGTGCGGTATTGATGGGATATAGTCTAAGTCGTTTGTGGCTGATAGCAACTACTTTTCGGTCCAGAGTATTGAGTTACTTTTCGTGGAGCGAAAAACAACTTTCAAGTTTCTGGTCGCCCCGGTTCCGGCTATGTTAAACCAATAGAATAACGAGACGAGCACTCCGCCTATTCCACCCACAGGGATTCACCATGAAAACCGAACTACGCAACTTCGCTGTTGCTTTAACTATCTGTACTCTTGCAGTGTTACCGACCGTATCGCTCGGTCAGGAGGGCCATTCGAATCTTCGATATTACTACCCGGTCCCGGCGACCAATCCGCCAAAGAAAATCCTCACCGATGTGTGTGTCTACGGCGGGACGCCTGGGGGTGTGATGATGGCCGTACAAGCCTCTCGGATGGGCAAATCGGCGGTGTTGGTCGTCTTTCGAAAGCACGTTGGCGGGATGACTTCGGGCGGGTTGAGCGCTGTCGATTTGGGGCGTGGTGATTCCATCCAGGGGATCGCTCGGGAGTTCTTGAAACGAGTTGGCAAACAACGAGGGTTCCGCCCGAGCAAAGCCGAAGCGACGTTTCGGGCGATGCTCAAGGAAGCGAAAGTTCCAGTTTATTTTGAACACCGGCTCAAGAGCGTGAAGAAGGACGGCAACCGGATCACGTCAATCACGATGGAGAACGGCAATACATTCGTCGCCAAGGTCTACGGGGACGCGACATATGAGGGTGATTTGTTCGCCAAGGCAGGCGTCTCGTACACGGTTGGGCGAGAGGCGAACTCCAAATACAACGAGACGCTCAATGGTGTTCAGTTCCGAAACGCCCACAACTTTATCTTTCCGGTCGATCCGTACAGGGTTCCGGGGAAGCCCAAGAGCGGATTGCTTTGGGGA
The DNA here is from genome assembly GCA_964474955.1 of uncultured Alcaligenaceae bacterium. GTDB lineage: Bacteria > Planctomycetota > Planctomycetia > Gemmatales > Gemmataceae > CAYRFQ01. Next base: position 5,046 of record CAYYUU010000505.1, read on the forward strand.
ATCTCGCAAAAAGACCCAGGGAAAGCGGGACAAGGTGACAAGAAGATACAGGCATATAACTTTCGTATGTTTTTCTCGAAGGGGAAGGATCGGTTGCCGTTCCCGAAGCCGAAGAATTATGACCGCAACAAATATCTATTGTTGCTGCGCTATATCAAGAAAAAGCCACCGATTCCGCTTCAACTACATGTCGGAGATTCGAACAATCAAGGCGGATTCTCGACAGACAACATTGGTAGAAACTATGATTGGCCGGAGGGAGATTACACCACGCGCGAGAAGATATATCAAGACCATGTGAACTATCAACAAGGATTAATGTGGTTCTGGGCCAATGATCCCGACGTGCCCAAAGAAATGCAAAAGCGAGTGCTTCAATATGGGCTCACGAAGGGTGAGTTTCCCGACACAGGTGGATGGCCACACGAATTATATGTGCGGGAAGGCCGACGTATGGTCTCGGACTATGTCATGACGCAGCACAACTGCCAAAGTAAACGAGTCGCCAAGGACTCTGTTGGTTTGGCCAGTTACAACATGGATTCCCACAATTGTCAACGCGTTGTCATTGATGGCCGAGTTCGAAACGAGGGCGACGTGCAAGTCCGTTGTCCGGCACCGTATCCGATTTCGTATCGGAGCATTGTGCCGAAGGAGAGCGAGTGTGTGAACCTGTTTGTGCCCGTGTGTCTCTCGGCAACGCACATCGCGTATGGGTCGATTCGGATGGAACCGGTGTTCATGATTTTGGGCCAAGCATCGGGGACGGCGGCTTCGATGGCAATCGATGCCAAAGTGAGCGTTCAGAAGGTCCCCTATGAAAAACTCAAGAAGCGTCTGCTTGCCGATAATCAGATGCTCGAATGGAAGGGAGCCGTTCGGCTTGGTGCGGGCATTGATCCAAAGAAAGTGAGTGGCATCGTCGTTGATAGCACTCAAGCCAAGATCAAGGGGAAATGGACGCAT
>CAYYUU010000506.1:0-6008 GCA_964474955.1 uncultured Alcaligenaceae bacterium
GTCATCCGTGGAGGGTCGTGGGCGACGAACGCTGAGCAATGTCGGTGTGCCGCCCGAGCCCCGATGGCCGTCACGGGCAAGGACGACAAAATCGGTTTTCGCTGCGTACGCGCCAAAGTTCGCAAAGAGAATAAAGGAGATGCGAAAGGTGGAGAGTAAATCGATTTCGAATTCTCTGGAAAGAAAGTGTCGTCTTTCGCTCCGCGAAAGAACGGTGAGGCAATTCATTTGGTTCTGGTTCGCTTGCCTCGTCGCATTCGCCACGACGGCTTCTGTCCATGCCGAGGATTGGCCGCAGTTCCTCGGACCCCGTCGGGATGCGACGTCGCACGAGAAAGGGAAAATCCTGAAGTGGGGAGAGAAGGGGCCGAAACTTCTTTGGCAGCACAAGATCGGTCCGAGCTATTCCGGACCGGTCGTCTCGGGCAAGAAGTTGGTCGTCTTCTACGCCGACGACCGCAACGAAGTCCTCGAGTGTTTGGGCGCTGCGAGCGGCAAGCAACTCTGGAAGAAGAGTTACGCGAGCCCGTACCGGGACAAATACGGCAAGGGTGATGGACCACGCAGTACGCCCTCGATCGCGAACGGGAAGGTCTACACGCTCGGCGCCGCGGGTGTGCTCTCGTGTCATCGGTTGCAAGACGGTAGCAAAGTTTGGAGCCGGAACATCAAGGCCGATTACCGTGTTCGCCCGAACTTCTTCGGAGTCGGGACCTCACCTCTGGTGGACGCCAAAGCAAAGCGAGTTCTTGTGAACGTTGGCGGGACGGGAGGAATCGTTGCGTTCGACGGAACCACGGGCAAAGAACTCTGGAAGGCCACGACCGACGGAGCAAGTTATTCGTCACCCATCTTCGCGAAATTTGGTAACAAGACCTACGCCGTGTTCTTCACTCGATTCGGGGCGGTCGTTCTCGATCCGACGAAAGGCACCGTTATCCACAGACAACGTTGGCGAGCCGACTACAACACGTCGGTGAACGCCGCGACGCCTTTGCGAGTCGGCAATTACCTCTTCTTTTCGACGTGCTACGAGACCGGAGCTTTGTTGCTCAAGCGAGATGACACCAAGTTCAAACGCGTCTGGAGCAATGACACCTCGATGTCAAACCACTTCAATACATGCGTTTATCGCAATGGGTTTCTATATGGTTGTCACGGTCGACAGGAACGAACTCCGCTGTTTCGGTGTGTCGATTTCAAGACCGGCAAGGTGAAGTGGACGAAAAAAGACTTCGGTTGTGCATCGATGATTCTTGTTGGTGACAAAATTATTGCGTTGACCGAAGGCGGGGAACTCGTGTTGCTTGCGACATCTCCGAAAGGATATCGAGAGATCAGTCGGGCGACGGTGTTCGCGGATTCGACGCCGCGAGCGCAGATCGCTTTGTCGAACGGACGCCTGTATGCCCACAATGGCGAAACGCTGAAGTGTTGGCAGGTTCTTGGAAAGAAGGCGGAGTGAGGTACCTTGAGGGTAATCTTGATGTCTGAAGCTAACCGGGGAGTCTGGTCGTTCGATAGCTTCATGAACAGGTTTTGAGTATGACCACAGCGAGCAACTACATCACCAACTTGACTGTGATCCATTATCCGCCTGACCATTGGGGCTGGGAGAGTATCAAGACTCCAAGCCCTAATTGGCTGGACATAGAAAAAGCAATTCGGCAGCTTGATCGTAAAGAATGGCCAATTGTGCATCTTGATACTTGTGAACATGTCCCGGGTACGGAGCCTGAAGACCAACTCACCATTACAGGTGGTCGTGGGGAATATTGGATTACTTTTATGCCCAAGGCCGCCCCTGAAGTCCATTATGCTGACGACTCACGAGGAGACGAGATAATTCCTGTGTGGGAGAGCGATCAAGGTGCTCATGTGATCGAACGGCATTTGTGTAACGACCTGTTTATCGTGCTGGCGGTGGCCAAACATTTCTATGAGAATGGCGTGCTGTATCCAGATGTTCGGTGGGAAGCATATTGACAACATTAGGAATGGGAAGGATGAACGCTCTTGAGCGAGTATTACGAATCCGTCAAGGTTCGCCATTAGCGTCTTGGCCATCTGAGCGTTTTCAACAGGCCGCGATTGAGGGCAAGCGACGATGGGCCGAGGTCGAAAAACTATTCGGCATCCAATATCCCATGTTCCAAGACGCGGTGGGAGCAATCGCTCCCGAATTACAACTTTCACCAGCGGAAGAGGCGGCGGCTTACTCGTCTGACGTCCCAGGCAGACGCAACGTCGACAGACGGCGAGACGACTGGTTCGTTAAATGGGAGCGGTGTCCAGAGACAGCCGGATTGCCGAACCCTTATGAGCCGTGGATCGACATTTGGGAACACGGTGGCGCGTTTAGTGTCGAGCACGGACAGTTCGTTGATATCGAGGACAGTGAGCATGTGCCACTTGGTGCAGTCGTCGTGAGGGGAGCGTAAGTAGGTGCGATTCTTCCTTGGGAATTTTGCGTGAGGTTCTTGATTCGCCGGGCAGCTCTTCTGGAGGATGAGCCACTCGAACAAGCCGCTGGATCTGCTGGCGGTTCACATTTGTTTTCCAAACCAACAACTTCGACATCTTTTGGTTCGTTGTTCCCCGTGTGCCTGCTACTTCATCCTCGCAATTCTCAAATAGGTTGCCGAAGTCAAAACCGTAGCTCTCCATTGCAACCCAGGAGTCATCGCCCCTATGTCACAAATGCAAATCAAATGTCCCGGTTGCGGGCAGATATTGAGTATCCCCACGAGTGCTGTCGGCAGTGCTGTCCGCTGCCCCATGGGCAGCCAAACCATGCGCGTTCCGCAGGCGCGTGCTTCGTCAGTAGCGTCCCAGCCAACTCCTTCGCCTGCCCCGACGCCTCCGCCAACGCCTCCGCCTCAAACAGAGTCATCACCTCCGCTGACTCCCCGTACGTCTCCCTCACACCCACACCCTCAACCGACTCCTGACGAGGACGTGGAGAGTGCGCCGATGCTTCTCCAACCGGCCACCGAACCCCAACAGTCAGTGAGTTCGTCGTCGGCAGAAATACCGCTCGAATTGGGCGAGTCGATCCAGGAATATCTACCCAAGCGTTGGTGGTTGTACGTCGCCATCGCGGGAGGCATGTTTTTGATCGGGGGGCTCGTGGTTATTCTCGCCATCAATCTCCAACGGGGAGATTACTCATATATCATCCCACCCGCGATCGGCATGTTGTTCTTGTGGATAACTGTGATTGGCCTCATCGGAGTGATATATTTCCTCCCTCGAATGATTATGAGTATCAATCTACGCACAGTCATTTGTGAGAACGGCTTTGTCTATCAAATATGGGGCAAGCGTTTCTCGTGCCTTTGGACCGACGTTGAGCATGTTATCTATTTGAAAAATCGCCATAATTTTATCGGCAAGTGGACAACTTATTATTGCCAGGTGATCAAACGGGATGGGAGTAAGATCACGTTTCCGTCGCCGCTGAACTACATCCCCGTCGGCGTAGGCAGAGGTGCCATGAACCAGAACGCGAGGCTCGTTTTGTTGATCTACCTGGTTATCATTCACGTTTTCTTTCGCGATCCGTTACGCGATGCGCCTGAGCTATTCAGCACAATTCGGAAGAACGTCACGAAAGCACAGTTGCCCCAGGTCTCCGCCGCATTGTCTCGGGGTGAGAGCGTCGCTCTCGGCGAGTTGGAGATTGGCCCGAACGGAATCACTCATCAGGGTTCGACATTGCCCTGGGAACGACTCGATGTCATCGAAATTGGTGGCGGTAACGGGATTGGGCTCGTCATTGCTTCGGGCATGATCGAGTTTTTTGAGAAGCGAAGGAAGTCGCCTTGGCTGGAGATACACTCGTTGTCTGTGCCCAATTACGACGTGCTAATGGTCCTCGCCAAAAGACAAAACGTTGAAGTAGTCGACCTGCTTCGTTGATTGGTCGTAACCGGATACGGCAAGTCTACTTTGTTGCCAAACGTAAGGGATCAGTGACATGGAATTTCGACTCCGTCCGGAAGAATACGTGCTCCCAAATGACATTCCATACACCGAAGAGGTGCAACGCGAAGACTATTTGCAGGGACACCGAGCCGGCTGGTTCGCGTTTGCCGATGGCATGCAAACAACGCTTACGGACGACGGTTACCAACGCGGCAAAATCCCAGGACTCGCCGCCGTTCGCCCCAAAGACGGGAGCGAGGCCAAATTCGCTGGCTTTGACGCAGGGTTCCAAGCCGCAGCTGAACTCAATCTCCAAAGCGTGCTTCAAGCGGGTTCGGATAAGCCGTCGGAAGAGTGGCAATCTCCCGTTGGAGAGCCGGATCGATTGGACATGATCCTCACCAAGGATGACGGGACAATTGCTGTGATCCTCGTTGTCGCGAGACCTCTGGAAGTCGACGACACACGGACAGCAGCGGTCTTTGAGGAGAAGCTGCGGAACTATTGCAAATACATCCAACATCGGGCATTCGCTGACGAATTCGGTCCGCCAAGCATGGAGCGGGTTAAGTTGGTGATCCGCAGTGATTTTGAAGTGCCGGAGCATTACATTCAGCTTTTCGCTCGCGTCGCTGAAGAAGAAAAAGTGGAGGCAGGCCTTGAGATCCATTACGAGTAGAGTCGCAAAGGAAATCTTGGTCGGAGTTTCTTGTCGACAAGCCTGACGCGCGAGCAAAGGCCAAAGAGAAAATCCTTCTTCTCGACAAGCCTGACGCGCGAGCGAAGGACAAAGAGAAGATCCTTCGCTCGCGTGTCAGGCTTGTCAAAAAAACGAGAGCTTCGGTGTTTGGCCAGGAGAATGGGCTATGACGAATGATGTGCCGGCCGATTTCTACGAGCAGGTGGACCGGTTTATTGATCTCGCCAACGAACTGACCGGCGATCATAACACCTCCCGAGTCAGCGCGATCATCCTGTTCGCCGCCGCGAGGTACAACGCACACTGTCTGCTTGCCCTCGACCCCGACGCAAAAGAGAACCGCGAGGCTGCGGTTTCGTACTTCGTGGAGCAATACAGCAAGATGTTGGAAGACAATATCGACTGGCTCACACGGTTGCAGGAAGGGACGTCTGACTAGAGCGTTCTGCGAGTCAGTGTAGCGGTCGGTGCTTTTCGTAGAGCAGACAATCGCAGCGAAGGTCCACCGAAAACTTCAAGGAAAGGAGACTGTGGGCGATGAATAGATTCTGGTTTCGATTGTTGTTGACGGCGTTAGTGATGTTGTCGTTGTCGGCGAGGGTGAGTTGGGCCGACGAAAATAATTCTTCAAGTCCATCTCAAAAGAGTTCCCAAGACGCGGAACGAAAAGCCAAACCGGCGACCAAGGTTGCGATCGTGTGGCGTGGTCCGAAGCAGGCCATAGTTGGCCGAGCAAACGTTTACGCGCTCCAGGTTTTCAATTTATCGAAATCGGTCGACACAGGTGCTTTGTACGTGCGTTGTTTTTTTCCAAAAAGTTGGAAGCTGAACAAGACAAAACCTGATACATCGATCGACGAAAAAACTCATGAGGTGGTGTGGTGTCTCGGAAACTTGAAGGCCAAGAACCATCGCTTGTTCGAAATTGAGTTTCACCCAACAAAACTTGGAGAATCATGGTTGGCGCTGGAGGTCGGCTTGATTCACGGTCGCAAGGTCACACGTGGAATCCAAATCCCAGTTGTGTTGAAGAGAAAGGAATTGCCGCAGGTCCTAATTGTTGGCCCCAGTACGGCCACGGTTGGGTCGAAGCTGACGTATCGAGTTCTATTCGACTCCATTCCCGACACCGAGCTTCGTGATCACCGAGGGCACTCGATTCGCAAGGCTTGGCGACAATGGCTTGTCAATGCGAGAAAAAAGGCCGCAGGGAAAGTAGCAAGTTTGTGGCCTTCTCCCGTCCGTCCATCGAAGAGCATCGTCCAAAATCGGAAAACCCAGGAAAGTCGGTAGGAAAATTTGCCTCTTGTCGGGGCGCGTTCTATCTTTTGGTGTCCTCAACTTTTGGGGAGAAGGGGAGGACACTTTTGGGTCGACCGGC
>CAYYUU010000507.1:0-5997 GCA_964474955.1 uncultured Alcaligenaceae bacterium
TGTCGGATTCGTCCGCCCTGTGGCCTTCGCCTTCCGTGTTATCGCTTGCCCCGTCCGGACTTGTCCTCGCGCCTTGGAGAAATTCGCGGCCCCGAACCCAACCCTGGAAACAAAGACCGCATCAGCCACATTTGCTGCTTGCTGTAGAGTTCTTGGGCTGGCAACTTCCCACACGACCAACTTGCTTGGAGTTCGGACCCGCTCGTCGAAACGCTGCATCTGTCCAGCGCACTGGACAACTCCTCCAGCTTTCTCTCTGCCGCACCGTATTTGGCGAAAATGACCATCGCGGCGGCAATCTTTCTTGCTTCCTCGGCGTTGCTTGAACTCTCGAACGTCGCTCGCCGGCGGACCTCGATCTGGCTTGTTGTATCGATCTCCGTGATCACCCACTTGGGCGCGGGTATGTCCTCGACATCGGCAGTTCCCCAATTCCCGAGGCTCGAAGGATTCAGCGGCATCACCAAGTACGCTCGCAGAGCTTCTTTGTAGGCCAAAATCTCGACGACGGCCTTCCCGAAGTCGGCTTTTTGCAGAGCGGACCGCATGCGTGAGGAAACTTCCGGATCGCCCGAGCGACTGAGCACGGTCTCCAGCGCCTCTTTGTTGTGAGCCAACAGAACACGCTTGGGACTCAGGACGCAGAACGCTTTATGCGGCAATCCACGATCAAATCTCGGCGGGACTCGGCCCTTTTTGTTCTTCTCGTCGTCGTCTGGTCGTTTGTGGTAATAAATCGTTTCTCCGCCAGCCGACGTCGAAGCCAACTCAAGCCCCTTGAAGACGGGCCCTTCCTTAATCTTTTCGGCGGTGTAGTCTTTCTTCGTCTCGACCAAAATGATGTCCTTCGGCTGGGTGTCGATCTGGTCTGGCGGGCCATTTCGCTTGTACACCATTAACCGCTTGCCGATTGTGATCGAATCGATGTCGTCTACAGCCACGAGATATTCTCGCTGGTCCGAGTAAGCGCGTTCGACTTGCTCTTTGAATCTCGGGTGCTTCTCCGCGATTCCTTTGAAGATCGAACTCTTGCGGACCCTGTCGAGTTGGATCTTCACGACGTAATTACAATCGTCGGGAAGATACCGACCCGCTTCGCCAATTCTGCCCGGGAATAGCCACGACCAAGAGCTATACACCCAGTATCCTCCACCGGCGCACATCAACAATCCAACCCCCAGCAGGCCTAACAAGAGGACAGGTGTCTTTCCCCGTTGCCCTTTGCCTTTGGGCTTCGATGGTTTTGAACGTTTTCCGGGCCGATCACGAGGAGGCTCTTCCGGCGGTTCGCGGCCGAAGTCGAGGTCATCGTCTGGAGGTGCTTCCTGAGGAGGGCGAGTCCGAGAACGCTGCAAACTCGCCTGGGAAGGTGGCCTCGGATTTCCCGGTGGTGGGCCTTGGGCTGGAATGGGAAACACCGTCTGGCACTTAGGACATTGGGCACTTCGCCCAGCCATATCATCGGGTAGTTGTAATTGGACGCCGCAACTCGGACACGGCACTGTCGGCATTGGAAGGTTCCTCGCAAGGTGGGCCAGAAATCGAATCCCCCGGATTGGTCTCGGACGGACGCCGCGCTTCCCCCGGCGTTCGGATAGCATCCGTTTCCGATCCCAAAACTATCCACATCCTAGTCGAACGCCATCTGCAATACCACCTAGGAAGCGTCGTTTCATCTTCCTTTGGCTTATGGGTTCTTTGCTTGGTTTGCGAACTTCTTAGAGACAAGAAGCGGGAGCGACGGGTCTGTCTTTTGCCTTCGTCTTGTCGACAAGCCTGAAGGGCCAGCGAAGGACAAGAAACACCTTCGCTGAAGCTTCAGGCTTTGATCCAAACCGTGCCTTCGCTCGCGCTTCAGGCTTGTAAACTCCATCCTTCGCTGGCCCTTCAGGCTTGTAAACAATGTTCCTTCCGAGTTGTGTTTCTTGAGTCGCTACCAATGTCTTGTCTTGCGAAAATGAAGTACGTTAGTTCTTCAGTGGCCAAAGACACAAAACAACAAATTGTGTATACAAAAAAATCGAAAAGAATATCTTGAAAACGTTGTTTTGTTTTCTTATAGTATCTTCGAAGACGAAATTTGTGTGCGATGAAAAGTGAAAACTCGGTCCTTCCAAATAGAATATTGTGACTTGATAAACACCACAAAATCATGCGGAATATCATCTCTCGCAAGACGCCCGAGCGAGATAAAAGAAAACATTCGCGAAAAACTCACACAAATGAAGTTGATTTGTTCTTAGCTTGGTGGATACTATTTTAAAAAGCGTATAGTACATCAAATTGTTTTTAGGTCACACATGGAGATTCGCTCATGGCTCCCCGAATCACTCGAACCCCTGCTCGCCGAAGTGCTTTTACATTGATCGAACTGTTGGTCGTGATCGCAATTATTGCGATTCTCATTGGCCTTTTGCTTCCGGCCGTCCAAAAGGTTCGAGACGCTGCGAACCGACTGGAGTGTACAAACAACCTGAAACAAATGGGTTTGGCGGCACACAACTACGCGGATGCGAACAAGATTCTGCCTCCCGCGTTTGTTTCGACCAATTACGCGAATGCGGGCTGGACGGACGGTTCGTTCTTGCTGCAGATTTTACCGTATGTTGAAGAAGACAATCGTTTACGAGTAGCGCAATCGGCTGGAAATGACTATTACGCACTGACGTACTCACAAAGTCCGCCGAAGATGTTCATCAACCCGACCGACGATAGCAGCCCCACGGACGGTCAGTACAACGACAACGGTTGGGGCATCTACTCCGTCACCGGTTATGTTGCGAACTACCTTCCGATGGGTCACGTTGAAGGCAACCCTCCTCGCAAAGTGAATCTCAAGCGAGTGGGCGCGATTCGAGACGGCACGTCCAACACCATCTTCTACACCGAGCGCCGCACGGTGTGCGTGAAAGCCCCACAAGATCACCGTCCTGGTTACAGTGGCGACTATTACAACATCGCTCCGTATGCCAACCTCGGCTGGTGGCAGTGGATTCCCGTCATCAACTACTGGCCTTCCGGTGCTTCGGGCGTTATCACGGGTGCCAACACCAAGTTCCAAGCTGCGCCGACCTGGGATTCTCGAACTTCTCAGTGTGATTACCGCGTGGCCTCTTCGCCGCGAAACTACGGCATCATCGTCGCCATGGGTGACGGAAGCGTTCGATTGGTTTCTTCGACTGTCTCGGGCCAGACTTGGTGGAATGCCATGACGCCCAACGGTGGGGAAGTTCTCGGAAGTGATTGGTAAATCCGGAATCAGTCGAACTCTCGGTTGCTTCCAGTTCCTGGTCGAACTGGAAGCCCTTTCTCTTCGGAGGACATCATGAATCGAATGTTACGAATCGTTACTCCGGTTCTGTTTGGGTTGTGCGGAGCCTTCGTGGGTTGTGGGAGTTCAAAGACGGAATTCACAGAAGTGAAAGGCACAGTGACCTATAAGGGCCAGAAGTTAACGCACGGAATGGTCGTGTTCAAATCGAAAGACGGCAACCAACGCGGGGTCAGTCCGATTAGTGCCCAGGGAACTTTCTCCATCAAAAGTCCTGTTGGGCCAGTCGTGGCGGCAGTCGTCACAAGTCCGGACTCGGACAAGGATCTCAAGGATGAGAATCGTCCCGCCGTCAAGGACGTAGTAGTCCCACGCGGCATCAACGTCGCAAACTTGCCGCCGACGAAGTACGAAAGTTTCAACACGTCCCAGTTGAGCTACGACATACAACCCGGAAATCAGCCCATCAACATCACCCTGAACTAGCAGGGGAAATGCACGCAAACGTTCTTGGTCTGGATCCAACAGCCGACCACTCGAAAAGCAAGCGAAGCCATGGATTTGGCTTCGCTTTTTTTGTTTGGAGCCCTGCAGAAAAGAGTCCCAGAATCCCAAAGCATTCCGGCCCTGAGCTGTGGTATCATCAAAGAAAACTTGCTTTTCGCTCGGGCGGACGGATAAATAACTGTCGTGGTGAGGTGTTGATCGGAAAGTTGTTTTTTGCGGAGAGCTTTGCCTTTTCCGACTTTTCCCGGAGCGAAAAGCAACTTTCCAAAATGCGACACATATTTAAATGCCCGCCCCCACAAAAAAACGCCTTCGTAGTTGTTTGTGAAATCCGAGGCAGCAAATGCGCACGCAAAAAGCGCAAAAATACCTCACCCTGATTTTTGTGTTTTTTGTGTATGTGTTTTGGGAGTTCGGGGCGCATTTTCGAAAAGTCGTTTTTCCACTGGAAGGTAGAAAATGCGCACACAAAAAACACAAAAATCAGATGTTGGGTATTTTTGTGTTTTTTGTGTACCTAATTTCCGGTCCCCGCCTCGAATTTGGGATTTCGCCAGAGCCATCGATTGGGAACTTCGGAGAATAGCTCGGGCTTGGGTTGGGACTGAAAACAATAATACGGCCTGTTGGAAATCGGCGAAAAGCAACTTTCGTGAAACGCAATCCCTGTTGATTCGTTCGCCCGCAACCTCTCCTCCAAAAGCACGAACTTCCGGGTTTGGAGAAATACGATGCGAACACTCGTGACTACAATCGCCTGGTGCACCCTTGTTCTTATGACGGTCGGACTCGGGTGGCTCCATGTCGAACCAGATCGACTCGGCAAGTCTCAAAAAATCTCTCCCGAAGACAAAGCGGCCAGCCTCGTTACGAAACTCCAGAGCCCCCGATACGTGACGCGAGTCCGGGCCAGTGACGAGTTGTACAAACTCGGTGAGGCCGCCCTGCCCGCGCTCCGCAAAGCCGCCCAAGACAGCAACGATGAAGAAGTTCGGCAACGCGCTCATAAGCTCATCGCGAAGATCATCCAAGCCGCAAGCACAAGTCGCTCGACAAAGCTCAAGTTGGTCGTTGTCCAAAGCGGCAAGTTTACGATGGGCTCCCCGAGAGGCGAACGAGGACGCCAAGCCGAAGAGCAACAACACCAAGTCACCATCACCAAGAAGTTTCTGCTGGGTGAAAAAGAAGTCACCCAAGAACAATATCAGAAGGTCATGAAGGCCAACCCAAGTGCGTTCGCACCGACAGGCGAGTCGAAACAAAAAGTCCCTCAGCGGAACACCGACACGTTTCCGGTCGAGAACGTCACCTGGTACGACGCCCTCGACTTTTGTAACCGCTTGAGTCAACTCGATGGCTTTCCGCCGTACTACAAGATCGAAAACGTCGAGCGTAAGGGTAACTCGATCACCAAAGCGAAGGTCACCATCGCCGGCGGCAACGGGTATCGGTTGCCGACCGAAGCCGAATGGGAATACGCCTGCCGAGCTGGGACAACGACGCCTTACCACTACGGAAGACAGACCAAACAATCCCACGCCAACTTGAAAGCAGTCCAACGCCGCGGCGCTTACGGCATCCGGACCGGGTGGAAAGCCCTCGGACGAACAACCGTGACAGGCAGTTACCGCCCCAATGCGTGGAAGCTCCACGACATGCACGGTAACGTCGCCGAATGGTGTTGGGACAATTACGATGCCAAATATTACGCCAAGTCTCCTGCCAAAGATCCTCAAGGCCCCGCGGAAAGCACCCACCGCGTTGTCCGAGGAGGCTCGTGGCTCGTGTTCGAAGGAAGTTGCCGCTCGGCCAGTCGGTTTTGGATGTCACCCGGCCAGAAGAAGTACTCGGTCGGTTTCCGAGTGGCCCGAAATCCGCGATAACGCGCACGCTACCATTCTTCAGTGCTCTTGAGAATCAAACGAGACCGTTCCACAGGCAGTTTCCTCGCGCTGCGTTGTGTTTCCTTTGAGTCGATTTGGCACTTTCTTCTTTGCTATAGAGCGTTTCACGCTTGGGTTGGGCACAGTCGCCGATGTTGAAACCATCCGAAAATATTGCTGAGTGTGACATCCTACAGAGCTTGAGTTACTCCTTCGTAAAGCGTCTCGACGGTCCGTTTGGCCAACTTCCGCAAGATCCCTTTTACCTTACTGAACATCTCTTCGATCGGATTGAAATCCGGAGAATACGGCGGCAAGGGCAGCACTCGACCACCA
>CAYYUU010000508.1:0-5993 GCA_964474955.1 uncultured Alcaligenaceae bacterium
GCGGGTGGACGGATGAATAATCGTCGTGCTTGTTTCGGGGAGTGGCATGTTTTCGCTCCGCGAAAGGCGACACTACAAAACCAAAGACAATGGTTACGGCACACGGAGTGTGCCTAATACTAAAAGACAAAGACAGGCGTCTTTTCGCGGAGCGAAAGGCGACACTACCAAAACGCGACTCTTGTTTCTCCGTTCGTCCCAGCGGCTTCCGAACAAAAGCCAAATGCGACACTTGTTGATCCGCACGAATGGCGGCATATATTTGTGGTCGATCCTGGTGAATTGATGGTGGAGCAGTTTCGGACGCCAACCAGGACAATTCAGTTTGCATCTACGACAAGACGTGAGCACACCACAGGCCACCGTTTCGCGTCTATCAACAAGAATACCACACGAGACGGATTCCGTCCGACCCCAAGCGCCGATTACTTGGGAGCGTCGAAAGTGTCCTGAGCAAACTTGTTCTCGATGGCAAACCGCGTTACCCGGAATTCCCCAGCAAAGGCTCCATCTCTCTGAACGACCAATTTGCGAGGAATCTGGATGCCTTCCTCGGCTTCGAACCCTTCGAAGAAGAATTCGTAGGTCACCAATTTGGGTTTCTTCTTGTCTTTCTTGCCCTTACCTTTATTGTCTTTGGGACCCGACATCCAGGGATCCGGCAGTGGCTTCTTGGTGTAAAGCATCTTGACGACTTTGTTACTCGACTTTTCGACGTACAAGCGCACAGGCCCTGCGCCTTTTCGTTCAACTAGGATGCCGTAACAATCCCGGGCTTGGGCCGATAGAGGTCCTTTGACCTTGACGATCCCGAGCGAACTGAGTTTGCCCTTTCCGTCGGCCAACGAACGCAACAAGAAGCCTTCCCAAAGGGCAGAACCCTCCGCCATCTCTTCCTTCCAGTAAGCTTTGGAGAGTTGTTTTGCGGGTCCGTCTCCGCTCTTTATCCACACACCTTTTTGGTTGGCGTTGAACAGAGCGGTTTTCGTCTTGTCGCCGATTTTGAGGACGACTTCCGAACGCGTGTTGCCGTTGGTGGCCATCATGAATTTGTTCTTGTAGCCGATGAGTTTGCTGGGCGTTTCGTAGATCGTCCCTTCCAAGGTCATGATGAATCCGCCGACGCTCTTGAGCTTTTCCCGTCCGCCGTGAGCCTTGAGCGTCGTGTCGACGATTTTCTTCAATGCCGCCTTCGGCTTTTTGCCCTTCTGGGCCAGGGCCGGTGCGGAGCCGATCGACAAGAGCGAAAGGAGAGCGAGTCCCAATACGATCCGTTGCATGGCGTTCCTCAGGTGGTGTCAGGAGAGATTTGTTTGGGGATTAAGTAGACATTGTAATCGGGGAAGGTCATGCGAACAAACAATCATTCTGCCTTCTGTCCTTGGCCGTTCTGCGTTGCGGATGATTCTGGAGGTTGGAGTTTGGTTTGGATACAAGCCTGAAGCGCGAGCGAAGGCCCATCAAAGATCCTTCGCTGGCGTTTCAGGCTTGTAGAAAACACTTCAAAATCTCTCTGCGCACTCTTCCATCTTCCGCCTTTCTTCTGTCTTTTGCCTCGCATTGCTTTGTTTTTTCGCCCGCACTATAACTACACGCCATTGACGGCGGAATCGCTGAGCTTCTCAGCGGCCCGTCCGTCGCTTTTGAATTTCGGAGCCTAGCAAGGGGTCTGTGAGCAATGGCTAGAGGCATTCATCTGGTGCTGGTTCTTGCGGCTTTTTCGTGCGTGTATGGGATTGCCCACGGACAGCCTCGTTTGCCAACACCCACACCGGAGATCGAGCCCGTGCCTCCGGTCTTCGATCCGCAGATTATTCCGACACTCCCACCGGCCCAACTACCGAAGATCAACCCGACGCCGCCCCCGAAGGTGACCAATCCGAAACGCGAGGCCATGTCGTATTTCGCTCTTGGCATCGTGAGCAAGGACGCGAGCCGATTCGGCGAGGCCATCGAATGGTTCGAGAAGGCCATCAAGCTCGATCCCAAGGGCGTTCCGATTTATCAGGAATTGATTGTCCTCTATGCCGGAATGAACCGGGTCGAGGATGCCATCGCGACTTGTAAGACGATCTTGAAACTCGATCCCAAGAATGTTTCTACGTGGCACCAGTATTCGCGGCAACTCCGAGGCCAGGGACAAACGAAGGAAGCTACCGAAGCTCTCGAAAAAGCCCTCGGACTCGTCGACGGGAAAGGACACCCCGATCAGGTGTTGCAAATGAACCTCGAGTTGGGCGAACTCTATCGCCAGGACGAAAAGACCAAAAAGGCGATTGCCGCTTTCCAAACGTGTAGCGCGATTTTCGAAACGGCCCTCAAGAATCCCGGCTTGGGGCGTTTCGAACGAATCAAGCTCTCGGCCAAGACGGCATCCGTTTACGAACAAATCGGACGACTGTCCACGCCCAAGAACCCGAAGCAAGCCATTGCCGCGTATCGCCGTGCGCAAGCTCTGTATCCGGAAGGAAGCCACCGTTGGAACTTGAACCTGGCCGAAGTCTATGCGACGGTAGGTGAGAACTCAAAGGCCCTGAAGTATCTCGACAAATATTTGCTATTCTTGCCCCAGCGAATCGAGCCCTACGAACTGAAAATTCAGTTGTTGAAGCGGCTCGACCGACAGAAAGAAATCATCCCCTGGTTGGAGATGGCCGGCAAAAAGGATCGCTTTAATATTAGCTTGCAGTTGCTTCTGGCCAACGCGCTGGCCGACGGCGGACAACCCGACCAGGCCGAGAAACTGTTCCAAAAACTCGCCAAGACGAACCCCGGGCAGGACGTTTATTCGGGCCTCTTCCGGCTCTACAGCAAGTCGCCCAAGTTCGGCCCAAAGCGTATTCTAACGACCCTGGACAAGACGATTGCCCAGGCCGATGACGAGGCCGACATCCTCGCGAGCACGGCGGCCAAGTCTCAAGCTCAAGCCATGCTCGTGACAGTTCGGGCCGACAAAGCCCTGGCCAAAGAAATCGTCAAAGTAGCTCGCCCGCTGATGAAACGAAAACATAAATTTCAACCTCGGACGATATTGTTGCTCGCGGTTCTGGCGGACCAAACCGACAATTACGTCGGGGGCGAATTCATGTATCGCCAACTTCTCAAGATCGCCCCCAAGTCGATGGAACCGATTGCTTACGATGGTCTCTTGCGGATGCTCGGGAGACAATACAAACACAAGGCCGTCGTCGACGTTTGCAACGAAGCCATCCAGAATGCTCGTTCGCTCAACGAGAGCCTTCTCCGCGCAAGGATGGCGAACGCACTTGGTCGGCTGGGGCGCATGGACGAGGCGCTCAAGGAAGCCGACCGAGCGATTCGATTCGCCGGGGCGTCTTCGATCTTGACCATGCAAGGGTTGCGAATTCGATTGCTCGTCCGTGCTGGCAAAACGAAAGAAGCCATCCAAGATTGCAAGGCTCTGCTGAAGCAATACAGCGAGGTCGATGATTTGCTGACCATCCGCGCGTTGTTGTCGCACGTGTACACGATTGCCGGGGATATCCCCAAGGCCGAAGATCAGCTACAATTGATATTGAAGATCGATCCGAATAACGCCGGGGCGTGCAACGATTTGGGCTATCTGTGGGCCGACCGAAATAAGAAGCTCGCAGAGGCCGAGAAGCTCATCCGCAAGGCGATCAAACTCGACCGACAAGAACGCACGACGTTCACAATGAGCAAGGATGAGGTCCCCGAACCCAATGCGGCCTATATTGATAGTCTGGGATGGGTTCTCTTCCGCCGCGGAAAATTCGAGGCCGCTCGCGTCGAGTTGGAAAGAGCGGTGAAACTTCCCGGTGGTGAGGATCCGGTTATCTGGGATCACCTCGGGGATGTCTACCACCAATTGAATCACACCAAGCCAGCCATCGCAGCTTGGGAAAAAGCCCTCGTCCTTTATGATGACGCGAGGGTACGCCAGAAGGACGAACGATATCAAGAACTTCGAAAGAAGCTGAAGAAATATAGAACCGTGCAGAAGTAAAAGGCGCGAGGCATCTCGCGCGGCGTTTGTATGTCAGACTTTTCTCAGAAACTCGATGACTTGCTTGCTCGTGCCCAAGAGATGCGTTACCTCACGTACCACGAACTCAACAACGTCTTGCCGGGAGACATCACGGCGGAGCAACTCGACGTCAATCTGGAACGGGCTGAAGATGCCGGGATCGAGTTTATTGGTGACGCCGAAATTCCGACACACCCAAACGACCCTGCCATAGAGGAATGGGATCTCCGAGAATCAGTCGAACTGCAATACCAGCGAGTTCCGGAGTTCGAGCATTTTCTTCGAAGGATGCTCATTCCGGTCACCAACTCGCTCTGTTCGTTCGAAGACAACGGACAAATGTTCGACGCCACCATCATTGTCCGTGGAGATCAAGCCCTCTCGACGTGGCGAAAACTCCGAGACAATGTCCCGGAATTTCCATATTGGCCATTGCTTGGTCGTGCGGATCACGAGATTCTCCACGCTCAATCTCTCGACACTCGTGATCGATGGCTCGCATGGAGACAACAACGTCGAGAGAATCCCGAAGAGCCTCCACCTCTGCCAGACGCATCGCCCGAAGGCATTCGTGCTGATGCTCGCCTGAACATCGAAGACGCGGCCGGTGTCCCGCCTGAACCATGGACTTGGCATGGTTGCCAGAGCGTTCCCAACGATATTGATCCAGATGCGGACCTGCCTGAGAGCCATCCGGATCTGGAGAAACTGTTCTCGGACAATGGACCATTCTTGTGCGTCAAAGAGTCGTTTCATCCGTACTGGCCGCATCACCCGTTTGTTCGAATTCGATTGTTCCCGACGTCTGTGCCTTGGGAGGTGTTTGCGTACCAACCGTATGGTGGTTGGAACGACGCTCCTTGGCCCGACAAGGTGCTGGCCATGTTGCGTCACTGGCATGAGCAACACGGAGCCGAGATTGTGGCCATGTGGGGCGACACGTTGGAAGTGTTTGTGCCGCGACCTCCGCGAACGCGACACACCGCTCTTCGGTTGGCCTCAGAATTGTCATGGTTTGGCGAGGAGTCACCGGTATCCACGGCACCAAAAGACGTTGATATTTGCGAGTATTTGGCGACGCAACATTATTGGTTTTTCTGGTGGGACTGAATTCGAATACCTCGCCCCGAATTAACATTCCTACTTTGTATTGCAGACAACAACCTACTGAGGAGACAACATATATGGCAGGGCATTCCCACTGGGCAAACATCGTCCGGAAGAAATCCGCCGTTGATAAAAAACGTGGCAAACTCTTTGGCAAACTTAGCCGAGCCATCATGGTGGCCGCACGAAATGGTGGAGGCGATCCCGCGATGAACCTTCCGTTGCGGTATGCTATCGACAAGGCCCGACAGGCGAGTATGCCCAAGGACAGCATCGAGAAAGCTGTCAAAAAAGGGACCGGCGAACTCGAAGGCGAGAACCTGGAAGAGATTCTGTACGAAGGCTACGGGCCGGGCGGCGTGGCCATCATGGTCAACACACTCACCGACAAACGAACCCGCACGGTCGACGACCTCCGCAACATCTTCAAGAAGAATGGCGGGGAGATGGGCAAAGCTGGCTGTGTCGCCTATCTCTTTAACTTCACCGGGTTCTTCGGCATACCGGCGGAAGGAATCGACGAAGAAGAGCTTCTTGATGTGGTCATCGAAGCTGGTGCCGGAGACATGAAACGACAGGGCGACACGTTCGAAATCACGTGCGAGCCGTCCGCCTTCAACGACGTCCAAGCCGCCTTGGAAGAACACAACATCACGGTCGACATTTCCGAAACGACCTACCTACCCGTGACTCAAGTCGAAGTCGACGAGGACAACGCGCCCAAGGTCATGCGTTTGCTCGAACTCCTCGACGACAACGACGACGTCCAGAGCGTTTATTCCAACGCGAATTTCTCCGACGAACTTATGGAACAACTCGCGAAAGAGGGGTGATCCTGCTTCCGGATAATTGCGAAGGGTATTGGTCGATCATAGGA
>CAYYUU010000509.1:0-5987 GCA_964474955.1 uncultured Alcaligenaceae bacterium
CTTATTCAAACAACAACAAAACGGAAAGACCAACTTCAGATCAGTAAAATGTTACTTTATTCGTTGTTTCTACGTTCATACTTTTTCGAAGCGCATAAACAACGCCGAGAAGAATTTTCATTCTCTTCCCGGCGTTCCTCGTTAAGAGCCGAAGGTAGCTGTCTATTCTGTGACGCAGACGTGTGTTTTTCCGGGGTTTTTGAGCGTGTTCTGTTCTCTCCTGTAGAAAAAACATGCCAATTTTCCGGGGTTTTTGCGTTTGTCTGCCAAATTTCCGTCACAGAATAGACAGCTACAGCCGAAGTTGTTCTCAAGCATCATATCCGAGTTATTTCCTTCTTCAGCGTTCTATATGGCGTTTTCACCTGAATGGGCAGTGAAGACAACTGCAACCATAAATACCCATCGTGGGACCAATTGTCCATTCGGGAAGATCACCACAAAACCTTAATACATTGTTTCTCCGGGCCGTCGGAAGATGGCCGCGATCAGGGTCACCAAGAAGAGCACTAAGAACACGAAGAAGAAGACCTTCGCGAGCCAAAACGAGGCACCAGACAATTCACTGAAGTTAAAAATGCCTGCCACCAAAGCGACCAGGAAAAACACCAAAGCCAAACGCAACATTCGGGTTGCTCCTTTCGTTTAGGGGAGGGGGTCAATACTTTCTTTCCGTCTTAATATTTCAGTATGTTGCTGAGCAAGTGGTATGCCAACAGATTATGAGGCGTTCAACCCTCCCGAATTTGCGACCAAGAAGAAAGTGATCCATGCGAACGGATGAACGAGTCTAAGAAATGCGAAATGCTTCTCCAAAGTTTGGGCAACAGATGACCCATCTCACGACAAAGCTCCCCGCAGAACGCCAATTCGAAGGAACATAGAAACGCCTATCCCTTGCGCGACTCCGACCCAAGACAAGGCATCCGTTCTTGTTGGCATTTGATTCGCATATGTGAGGTGAATTATGTATTGCGAGTCGAGAGTGCACCACAGTCCTATCGGTTCTTCTAATACTACTCCGTTAAGTCGACATAAGTACCTGTGAGGCAACAACTTGCAAAAGGGCCTCTTTTGAGCCAGTTCCACACTCTGATTTCCACAAGTCCTTGCAGGATATACGGTTCTGGCCAGCTTAAATTGGACCTCTTTGTCGACTTAACGGAGTAGTACTAAGCTAAGGCCGACAGGTGCCCTCTCGACCAACTCAGTCACATGTTCATCATTCTGTCTTCGACAACAGGAACTTCTCCCATGAACCGTTACATTTTCGTCCGTTGCATATTGGTCGCCGTCGCGAGCATTTCGCACGTTCACGCACAGTCTGTCGAGGAAGAAGATTACGAAGTCATCGAACCTTCCAAGACGAACCCTACCAAACTCGGGAAGGCCGACGTCTCGAAAGTCGAAAAGATGATCATCCAGAAAACCAACTCGTTGCGAAAGGACCACGACCTTAATACCGTCGAGGCCGATGCGGAACTCGACAAGGCCGCCGAGTATTTCGCGAATTATATGGCCAAGAAAGACAAGTACGGGCACAACGCCGATGGCAACTCCCCGGCGCAGCGGGCCAAAAAATTCGACTACAAGTACTGCCTCGTGCTCGAAAACATTAGCTACCAGTATAGCACCAACGACTTCGCGACCGACAAACTCGCCCAGAAATTCTTCCATGGTTGGAAGACGTCCCCCGGCCATCGCAAGAACATGCTCGACCCGGACGTCACGGAAACAGCCGTTGCGGTCGTCCAAAGCAAGGAATCGGGGTTCTACTACGCCGTGCAGATGTTCGGAAGACCCAAGACCAAGAAAATCGAGTTCTCCCTCTTCAACAAATCGCCCACGTCAGTGAAGTACAAAGTTGGCAAACGGAGCTTCGAGCTACCTTCTCGTTATCGACGGACACACACAGTCTGTCGACCCCCGCACATCAAGGTCTCCAGCGGGACAAAGAAGTCCGGTTGGGGTAAAAACATTCAGCCGTCCGATGGCACTCGATACATTGTCGAGCAAGGTCCGAGCGGAGAACTGCAGATGAAGAAGACGACGGATTAACGCGAGCTTCATTTGAAAACGAAATGATCGCGGGGCAACCCCGCGGTGGTGCGTTGCCAGGGTTCTCCGCTGACACGAAGATAGATTCAGTGTTGCGAGCAAGAATTGCCAGCGAGATTCGATCCACGGGATGACCTCGCTGGCAAAGGCATTATTTGCCAATGGCGATGAGTAGACCAGCTAGGATCGCCAACGTCCCCAATCCGAGCTGAACCCACGTTACATACTCGTCGGACATTTGCCCTTTCAGGATCAAGAAGGCGCCTTGGCCAATGAGTTGGATCGCCAGAGTGCCCATGCCCCATCGCCCTTGGCTGTTTTCTGAAGTCGTCATACTTCCTCCGAAAATGGTGAGCCGGCAGTTAACTGGCGGCCTTGATGTTAATTTGCTGCTCTGCCAATTCGGTCAATTTGTTGTCGGCATTCTTCTCTTCTTCGAGCGTATCTTGCAAAAGTTTGGCGGCTTCTTGGTGCCCAAGGCGTTCGGCAAACGTACGGGCCGAACCGTAGCCGGCAATCTCGTAATGCTCGACGCGTTGGGCTGCGGTGATGAGGGCTGCGTCCTTCACGTTGGCGTCGCCCTTGGCGTTGATCATTTCTTCGCCTTCCTCGATGAGTCCCTTCATGGCCTCACAGGTCTTGGCCTTGGGCTTTTGGCCGATGCTTTGGAACACCTTCTCCAACCGGGCGACTTGCTGTTTGGTCTCTCCGAGGTGTTCGTCGAAGGCCGCTTTCAAGGAAGCGTTCGAAGCCGCTTCACTCATCTTGGGCAACGCACTCGTGAGCCGCTGTTCGGCGTCGTACAGGTCCTGGAGTTGGTCGACGAAAAGGTCATCGAAAGTCTCGAATTTGGTCGAACTCGAAAAGAGTCCCATGGCACGCTCCTTCTTCGATAGAAAGTTGAGGTTGCGAAAACGAAAATCGACGTCCCGACCGGGATGCCCATCCTCGGCTTTCTTGATCATGTCCAAGTCAGCAACCGGTATGCCAAATCCCGACGTCGATTTGCACGGTCCTACCTCGAACCGTTCAGGCCGAGAAAAAATCTCGCTGGCGACACCGTCCAGGACGAAACCGCAAGTGGGATGGGAGAGGGGCTGCCGTATTTGGCGCAGCCGTTAGTCTGGCTTTCGCTTAATCAAGTCTTGCACTTTCGACACCTTGGAGTTGGCGAACAGCACGTTCGGCAGATAGAACTCTTCCCCACCCGGAACAGTCATTTTCAGATCCCCCGTCCCGAGTCCCAGCAAGTAGTGGCGGAACGGGTCGTCGTGGAACTCTTCGAAACGGAGGCCGTTGGCGTCGTACGTTTGCTCACCGCCTCCGATCAGGTGTTCCTGAGTAACCTGGCCAGGAACGATTCGCCAATAACTCAGACGATCGAAGATGAAGAAAGTAAAGGCCCATGCGACGAACAGGACAGTCGACGTGACGATGTAGAATCCGAAGTTCAGGTGAATCGAGATATTTGGTAAGAGCCACTCAATGATCGTTTGCCACCAACCCAGCCAGGCGAATAACACGGCCAGAAATAATGCTCCCAAAATCACGATGCCCGACACCAACCCCCGCATCACGACGTTGGTGAATATGATGACGCCCAGAAGTATACATACATAAGTGACCCCGATGGCGGCGTTGGGATGGATCCGCTCGGCGGGGTGATCCCCGAGTCGCAAGGGTTCACCCCACACCCACGTCAAAAACGCCATGATGAACCCAGACAACCAGACAGGCCACCAGTAGAAGAGCATCGAGTGGCTCACCAAATCGAGTCGCTCCGGCCCCGTCTGTCTGGGTTCCGAGTGTTCTGTAATTGTGAGTCCTTCGCCGTGTTCTTGTCGAGTCACTTGGGACATGCTCATTTCTCCTCATGGTTCATTCGTGGAACGGTAAGACACCGTCATTGTTTACTTCGTCCGGGGAATAACAATGTTTCGAAAGCAATTGCCATGCCGGTCGTCTCAAGACTTGGATGTCGCAGAGTGCCACTTGGATGGGTCGGCACGAAGCCTTCCCGTCATTGCGAACCGAGGTTCTCATCCTGTGAGTGCTCTGTGGTCTAATTTATCAGATACATATATATCTTGACAGAAGATCACAACTCGTTTGGCATCCCTGTTGCAGGGTTGATTGCCTCAATGTTGATGTGTAACGTTTCTATTTTTTCATGAGGAGTTCAAGTATGTTAGGTTGGGCATTTCTATTCTTGATCATTGCATTGGTCGCCGGTGCACTCGGTGCAACTGGTGTGATGCAGGCTGCAAGTTGGATTGCGTGGGTGTTGTTCGTAGTATTCATCGCTCTCTCGATCGTCGCATTCGTTTTTAACGCTCGTCGCCGACCACCGGCTTAGTCGACTTACGGATAAATGGGACGAGTGCACGGTTTCGGCCTGGACGATACTCTCACATTCCTGAAAAGCCGTCTCGAATGGATTCGAGACGGCTTTTTTTCGTGAATCAATAGCTGAACGTAGCTGCGTAGGTTTGGTTCATCTACATGAGGTTATATGCAATGCATCATTGAATCCGAAATCCGTCAGCGAGTCGGATTTGCTCGAAATGGTCCTCCGTTGGCGGTTATTCCATATAGATTGCGTGCAATAGAAGGCCCACGTCTGGGCATTACCTCGCACATGAGAAGTTTGTGCCCTCTTGTTATTGGTGGGATATTTATACCTCATACATGGCATGGGACCTTTCACGGAGGCCCAACCACAAACGATTATGTCGAAGCAGTGGCCGCACTCTCCAATTCCATGCCGGACGGATTCCCGGCGGGGAGCTTGGATCAGCTGTTAGAACGCAAATAACGCATTGACCCTTGATACAAACCAACCTCGAGAACCCGAGCTTATCGCAACAATATGAGTTGTATTTTAGAAAGTTGTTTTTCGCTCTGCGAAAAGTTGTTCGGTCGTTTGTCCGGACCATCCGAAAGTGACCCGATTCTCGGAACGCGAAAGAAGTGAATGTCCAATTTCATAGGTGCACGCGACTCGCGTGCATTGTAGCTTGACTGAATTTTGTTTGGTATACGAGAGCCGCTACTACAAAGATACAAATTGGACATTCATGTATCTAAGTGTGCGGATGGAAGTCCGATTTTGAGAAGGCAAAAGAATTCGCCACGTAAAGTTGATGCACAATTCCGTGGCGAAAGATGGCAGCTTCGAGTGAGGTCTGCCATTACCACCAACGGTACGAACCATAGTATGGATAATAGTTGTATCCATAACCCGCACCGTAGTTGCGATTGCCATAGTAAGGCGTGTAGTAGTTTCCGGATCTGTAACCACGATAATAGTTGTTGTACAACCCTCGGCGGTAGCGATAGTTATAGTACGGGGTGTAGCCACCGTAGCCGTAGCTATTGTTGAAGAAGTAGGCAGGTGTAGCGTTCGGTGGTGCGGCTTGGACTTTTGCCTGGCCGAACGACAAAGTAAGCAACACCCCCGCGAGTAGACCAAGTAGAAGTTGGCGGTTCATCCTCAAGATCCTTTTCTGTAAGTAAAAGTTGTGAATTCAGCGACCCAGCCCAACGGCAGGACCATCCAACCTGAGGCTTGGCCGCATTAGTAGATAATGCAACACCTGTGCCAGATGCCATGTTGCCCAATTTACTCACGTTTCTCCGACGTCCGTGGGCTCTGCTTGACATGTCTCTCCAAGATTGGATCTCACCGGGGAATTTGCTTGCCTAATAATCGGCAAGCAAACGCTCTCCTCGGGACGAAATTCCACCTCAGGGCCTCACATCCGATTCTTGTCGAACCAGTTGTTGGTGTCATCCGTCAAGCATTGTCTCCGAAATGGGGCGTTCAAGGTCTTGGACCCCGGGTCAGTAGTGGGGGAATTTCTGAAAAGGAAGACTTAGAGACTGTCCCATAAGGGGTTCAAGCCGCCATGCGATAGTGAAACTCCGCC
>CAYYUU010000510.1:0-5976 GCA_964474955.1 uncultured Alcaligenaceae bacterium
TTGAGATGAATATCGATGAGAAGAAATAAAATAGACGAAAACAGCTGTTGATGGGAGGTGATGAACCAGATTTCTTGAAATTTTAGGGCCCGAGTGAGAGGCAAGAGCAAGAGTTGAGTGAAAAATTCGTTCTTGGCTGAGTAAAACGAACAGTTATCAATGGGAAAATGACACAGAATGGCGAATTTATCGGAAAGGAAGAACAGAAAGATTGTGTTCAAAGACGAAAAACAGACAAAAAAAATATACTTTTATTCAGTTCTCAGAAATCGTTGGTGTTCTCACAGTCAAGAAAGTCCAAATCGCTCAAAACTCCACCTTTCGGAGGGCCTTCACGCCAGCGCGCAACGGCATGACGACAGCCAACCCGCAGATCACAAGGCCCGTGACCGTGCCAAGCGCGAGCCAATATCGAATGTTGTCCAAAGGAACTTTTCTTTCGCCGTAAGTCGCCCAGACATACAAGTGGCACGGCACGATCATCAGCAAAATCACGCCGACCTGATATAACAGCCCAAGAATCAAATTCATTGTGCCGCCGAAACCAACGGCGATTTTTGATGGGTCAGTCTCCCGGAAATTCGGCATCGTTGCCCCCATACCGACGCTCAAGCCGCTCAAGCCGAGGGCGATCACAGCGATCGTAACCACATGACAAATCACAACCATCGCAGGTAGCCCAAGCATCGTATTGCTCACCAACACAAGGGCCTCTCCGACGGCGAGTGTGACCGTCAGGCTGAAAACGAATTTTCCGTAAACCAGTCGCTTGCGATCTAAAGGGAGCAAGCCGAGGATCCAAAACTTGTTGCCTTCCAAACTCAACATCGGATACACAAAGCGACCGGTATAGGCACAGATCATCAACGAAGTCGCCACGAAGTTCAGCAGGGCGATGCCGTTGCGATAACGCGCCGCAAAGTCGGCGCGGTAGAAATGCCGCATGCTCACAAAATAGAGCATCCCCAATCCCAAGAAAATCACAAGCTGCGCCCACTGAGCGGGGTCACGCCGGAACGACTTGAAATCTTTGAGAATCAACTCTCGCGTCTGTCGATTGACCAAAAGGAGCGGAACGCCGAGTAACCAATCTAGGAAGGTTGTACTGTATCGCTTCCTCGGAGCTTCCGCCGTTGGCTTCGATTTGGGATCGGACGCCTTCGGCTTGAGCGAAAGCAATCGCGACAGAAACGACGGCTTCGCTTCGACCGGAGCAAGCCCGCCAGAAGCCAACAGGTTGTAGCCACGCCGATAGAGATACTTTGCCGTCGCCGTGGTGACGAGGTACAAAGCGAGGCCGTTACTCCAAATCAACGCCAGGTAATACAGTGAGTCGTAATGGTTGCCTTTGCCCGCCGCGAGAATTCCTTCGGCCATCCACGACGCCGGAGAAAAGCTATTCCTCAACAAGTTGAACGAACCAAAAAAATCCGCGAGTGCGTCAGCGTCGCGAAGCATCCGTCTTGCCGACGTGAAGACCTTGGCATACGCCCACCATCCGACCATCACAGCCAAGATGAGCAACAAAAACATCAGAACCTGTTTTCGGTGCCGCGGAAAATAGTTCACAAAGACCAGACACCCCAAAGCACCGATCGAACCAGGGATAAATATGAATCCAAAAAAATACAGCGGCACGATGATGTAGTAATACCATGGCGCCCCGCCCTTTACTTCCAGTCCGTAAGCTAGAAGGATTGGTGTCCCGAGTAATAAAAACGCCCAGCTACTAAACCCCAAGGCACTCTGGAACTTATAGGCGAAGATGTGATCCGGCGTCGCTGGCGTGACGAGTAAGAAAGCGCTCTCTCTGGTGGCGAAGAGGCTCGTATAGAGGATGATGGCCGTCGAGAAGATCAACAAAAACGTCAGTGTCAGAAACGTTAAGTTGAATAACGTCCCGAATATTTGCTCCGAAAGCGTCAACTGCCAGTCCAAACGGAGTTCGCGGAATCCATAGTAGCTGACGCCAAACAACCCGCCCCAGATGACCACGCAACAAAGGAAGATCGTGATCAGCCGCATCAGTGAAGCACCGACAAGCAGGCGCCAACTGTTGCGAAAAATACGCCAACGCAATCGCTGAAAAACGCGAAAGAACGACGGAAGGGAGGAGGTCGAAGGCGAAGTAATGTTGGCTTCGGTATTCTCGGATTGCGCCGCGTGTGTAGTTTCGATTGTCGTCATGGCTCTGTTGTTTGTTCGCTTTCGGGAAACCAAGAAACGGCCTATTTCACTCGCCCAAATCGCGGATTGCGGTTCCTTCCGCCTGAATCGCGGCTTCCAGAGGCGCCTCCTCTGCGGTCGGAATTTCCTCTTCTTCGTCCGTCAATTTCAAGAACACTTCTTCGAGCGAACCGTCCATCTCGGCTTGCTCTCGGAGAGTTTGTAGCGTGCCGCAGCCGATGAGTTTTCCGTGCGAAATCACCCCAATTCGGTCCGCAAGTTCCTGAGCAATGTCCAACGAATGCGTCGAGAGAAATACCGTCGTGCCTCGATTGGCCTGCTTGCGTAACAGATCTTTCAACAAGCGAATACTCCGCGGATCGAGCCCGACGGTAGGCTCATCGACGATGAGCAATTCGGGCTCGTGCAGCAACGCCGCGGCAAACACCGTCCGCTGTCGCATCCCGTGGGAGTATCGTTCGGTGAGGTCGTCCACGAACGTTTTGAGATTGAACAAGTCAATCATCTCTTGCGTGCGTGCGACCAGACGGTTGCGCTCCATCCCATACATCTCGCCGACGAATTCCATCACTTCGCGGCCCGTGAGTTTTTCATACAGGTACGGTTGGTCGGGAACGTAGCTGATCAACTGCCTCGCCTGTTGGCCATGCCTCGCGAGGTCGTACGAACCAATCTTGATAGACCCCGTGGTGGGAAATAAGAGGCCACACATTAATTTAATGGTGGTCGTTTTTCCCGCTCCGTTCGGGCCAAGGAAGGCGAATAACTCCCCCTTCCCGATGTGGAGGTCCAAGTGATCGAGAGCAAGTTTGGTCCCGTATCGCTTGGTCAATTGGTGAATTTCAATCATCACGGATGTCGCTTTCGTGGTGGTGGGAAACAAGGCTGGCGGGCGATGTGGAATGAGCGAATGTATGATTTCCGCTCATCGCTTGCGTTGATATGTGAGTGTGCGCCCCATGACTGTTCCTTCCTGTCGGATAATTAAGCCGTCTTTACGCCGAACCCAGTAGTCCAAGTTCATGTCCCGCTTCTGCTCTTCCAGATCGAGTTCTTTGGGTTTGGCAAACGTGATTCGCCAACACTTCACTTTCTCCCCTTGCCACTCGATGGTGTCGGAGGAGGTTCGGGCAATCAACTCCGGCTTCGCCGGAAGAGGCCCAATCGGAAGAACCCTCGTGAGCACTTCGGCCATCAATTTGGACATCAATGGATGTGGCGGAACGCGCCATTGTCGACCGTTCCGAAGCCCCTCGATTCGATGGATGGCGAACTCGGTCGTCAACGCATCGTCACCCTTCGCGAGTGAAAAGGATTCTCCTTTTTCTTGTCGGACGTTGTTTTCGCCAATACGAATGTATTCGTAGTTCGGATCAACAACCAGATCGTTGGAAACAGTGCCCCACGTTTTCACGTGAAACCGAGCCGTGGCGATGGTGCCCGAAAATTCCTGACTGAACTCCCGGATGTGTCCGCTTCGTGTGACCACCAACCTCTTGGAACACTTCGCCAACTTGACCTGACTGAGCATCTTTCCGAACGTAGTGGTTGGCTCGGTGTCGCCCTTGAGGCTCAACTTGAACTCGATTTCGTACATCCCCTGGGGCTTACGAGTGATGGTGGTACTGGCCGTACCGACCCGGTCTCCCTTGTGCGACGCGTCCCAGAGGATCGTGATGCGCCGCTTGACTTCGTCGCTCATGTCGATGGGAAACGGATTCGGTGGTTCTCCGGAGTTCCAACGGGGCGCAAGTTCGCGGTACATCATCCAAGCAGTCGTGCCAAACCAAAACACGACAATCGCAATGGTTGCCAATCGTGAAGGCATGTAGATGTCCCCGAAAACACGTGCAAGGGATCGCAACGATGAGAGGATTTTTTATAGTATATCCAAACAGGAGCAACTGCTCTACTAGGAATGCCAAAAGGTAATCTACTGGCTCTCCACACAAGATGACAACGGGAAGTTGATCCCGAAGCACCCGAATGTCAACTGGGTGTCACGAACACCATCCCTGCGCTGGGACTCCTGTATTTTAAGTCCAAAGGAACTCCTTTATGCTCCGCTGCCTGATCGTCTGCTTGCTTGTGTTCCTACTTCAACTCTTCCTGGGTTCAGCGTTGGCGGGAGGCAAGAAAAAATTTCCGCCCATCAAACTCGACAAGGCGACTCGGCAAGTCTTCGAAGCCAAAATCAAGGCCCTCGAAACAGCCCTCCAAAGATTGAAACGCGAGGGCGTCTCAAGAGCCTGGCGCGACCAAATCGCGTTGTACCCCAAGGCTGCGACGTGGATTCTCAAGCACAACGAGTTCTTCAATAAACAATATCCGTTGTGGACGGACGTGGTGTTGAACCAGGGACTCCTTCGGGCGACGCTCGCCTCGCGAGGCAATTTTAACTGGGTCAACACGGTCGGCTCGCCGGTCATCCAAGCTTACCGCTCGCAAGTCGATGGGAGTCTTCAACCTTACGCCGTCACACTCCCAAAAGAGTATGGGAAAGATCCAAAGAAAAAATGGCGGCTCGACGTTGTGTTGCATGGTAGAGACGGACGGCTCAACGAGGTGAAGTTCATACACCGATTCTCGACGTCGAAGAACGAGCACGATAAAGACTTCGTCCAACTGGACGTCTACGGTCGTGGCAACAATGCCTATCGTTGGGCTGGAGAATCGGACGTTCTTGAAGCATTTCAGCACTTCGTGAGTTTCGAAGCGAAACTGGGTCGCGGAGGAATGATCGACCCGGACCAGGTACTCTTGCGAGGCTTTTCAATGGGCGGCGCGGGAACCTGGCATCTCGGCTTGCACATGCCAGATCGATGGGCCGTCATCGGACCGGGAGCTGGTTTCGTTCGCACACACGGCTACATCCGCGACCTCCCGAAAGAGTTGCCACCCTGGCAAGAAAAATGCCTCACGATTTACGATGCGTACCGCTACGCCGCGAACGCCTTCAATGTTCCGATCGTGAGCTATGGCGGCGAAAAGGATCGACAACTCATCTCCTCGAAGGTCATTCAGGCCGAGCTGAAGAAGGCCAAGATGAGCAAGTTCATGAAGTTGCTGGTTGCTCCCGGGCTCGGTCACCGCTTCCCCATCGAGTGGCAATCGAAGGCCCAGAAGGAATACGCGAAGGCCATCGAAGAATTCCCCAACTCCAACCCCAAACGCATTCGGTTTCTGACGTACACTCTCGCCTACCCCAAATGCCAGTGGGTCGAAATACTCTCTCTCGGCGAACACTACAAAAGGGCGCTCGTCGATGCGACGAAGACCGAACTCGGCTTCGACGTGAAGACCGAGAACGTGACCGGCCTCCATCTGCAGTACCTTACGGGTCTGGAAAAAACGATCGACGTCACCATCGACGGGAAAAAACTGAAGATTCGACCGCTATCGTTGAACAACGTGACCTCGCACGTTTACCTCTTGAAAGACCAAAAAGGTGGCTGGAAGTCAGTGCGGTTCCAGTACCTCCAGACCATGCGACAACGAGGATTGCACAAAGTCTCGCAACTCCAGGGACCGATCGACGATGCCTTCCGGAGTACGTTCTTATGTGTCCGCGGAACTGGAAAAGGATGGCACAAGGCGACGCAAGCCTACACCGACGCGAGGCTGAAACAATTCGAATACGAGTGGAGCAAATGGTGGCGGGGAAAACTGCCCGTGAAGAATGACGTCGACGTCACGGCGGCGGACATCGCCCGCTCTCACTTGATTTTGTTCGGGGATCCGAGTTCCCACTCGCTCATCACGCAAGACGTCGCCGCCCTACCCTTGCGG
>CAYYUU010000511.1:0-5961 GCA_964474955.1 uncultured Alcaligenaceae bacterium
GGCCGACCTCCGAAGTCGACGGGTCGTGTTTCTTTCGCATTGCCTGCTGAACGAGAACTCGCGCTGCCTGGGCGGTGTCTGCCGCTCAGGGGTCGTGCGTGAGGTCGTGCAGACGTGTATCGACGGCGGGCTCGTGATCGTGCAGATGCCTTGCCCCGAGCAGGACGCCGGGGGGGTTGAAGTGGCGCTTGCCGTGGTTCATCGGCCTCGAGGGAACGATGCGTTATCGACTGCGGAGCCTACTACTTCCTGTGCTGCTCTGGTATGCCCGGAGCGTTTACCGGAAAATCGCGAGGCCAGTGGCCGAGGAAGTGGCGGACTATCACTCGTTCGCTGTGATCGCGATAATCGCCGACGAACCACTCGCTGCCCGACGCCGGCCTCATCACGGTCTATCTGGGAATCCTATCTCACCAGCGGCCACCGCTGGTGTACTTAATTTTCGGCGGCAATCCGGCAAACCGGGAGCGCGAGAGCAACGTCTAAGAGGTGAGCAACCCTCACACCTGAATAAGGAGTCTTTCGATGCAACCACGCATGCTTCCACTGATCGCTCTCCTCGCCACCCTTGTCTGCGGCCTCTCAGGCCAAGCCACCGCAGCAGTTGATGACAGGCCAAGGGCACCCGAGCCGACCGGTTGGATCCAAGTCGAGGTGAAGGGAGTCTTGGTCTGCAAGAAAATCGGTAAGGCGTACGTCTCGGTCCGGCATAAGGATGGCAAGGAAACGCGGGTATGGTTCTGGGAGTCCGAGGGAGCGTGGAAGTCATTGAAGAACTCTCTCCCAAAGCTGGACGGGCAAGTGGTCACGGTGCGCGGCCAGATCCGTCAACATCCCGAAAAGTCACGTACGTCGATACCGAACCAGGCCCTCTACTTCCGCTCCAGCGAGATCGTGACGAAGGCAGGAGAGAGGATCCGCTAGAACGACCGAAGGCGTGAGCAATCGCCGAAACCTTCTATGGCCCCGAAGTAGGTATGCAAAAGTTTTCGGAAAAACTCGGGCGGCGACGCCACGTAAATAACCCCAAACCGTATATACCCGCCTTCTGTTTTGTGAAAACCTTTGCATACCTATTTCGGGGCAAGGTACGGACGTTGTTCGGGGAAACCTTTTTCCAGTCTCCAATCGTTCCAACACGAACCGCCTTGACAAAGATCTTGATCAACTGCGCGGTGGTTGAGCTTTCGCGGTCACAGCCCAAAGGTGCAACAAACACTTCTGAGCTTTTGCTCCAAAACACAAGTACATATATTCTTGGCGTGCAGATCGAGGACTCTGTAATATCGCATCATGGTTCGCTTGAGTTTGGTCGCTTCTAAATTGTAACCCTCTCAAGTGGGCAATCATCAACATCCAGTAGCTACACCCCAACAGCAATGGACGGTTGAGATGTTCCGCGAAATCCATGTCGCTCACAGCCATTCCAGCGAGTGAATTCGGTCGTTTAGCTCCGGAGGTTTGCGATGAACAGCGTTGTGGGACTGATCAGCGTGGTTATCGGGATGTTCGTCGGGATGCACTTGTACCAGTTACCGTTCCGCCTCTACTATCAACACGCGGCCTGGATCACTGAGGAAGAGTTCCTGGCAGTTCACCCCAAGAAGCGGTGGATAATCTGGGCGTTGTATGGTCTGATGATCTTTGGGTTCACCCTCTTTGCCGTGGTGATGGGGAGCACCGCGAACTTGCACAAGGGGATCAATCCTTTCTTTTTCTTCCCCGTGTTTTTCTGCTGCATGGGCGCGGTGCCGGCGGTTCCGGAACTGTTCGCGAAGGTCGGCGTCATGATCCCGGTCGGTCAGAACTCGAAGATCCCAGTCCAGTACACCTTGAGCCCGAATGCTCCTTGGGCCGGTGTGCTCCGGCTGACATTGGCCGCGGTTGTCGTTGGGGTGTTCGTGTGGGCTCGCTAAAGCGGATCCGGGTTCGGCGTCTCACTGGTGATGCTGCCAAGTCAACAGTTTTGATAGGATGAACATTCGCAATGAAACGCTACCGATGGGACTCGGCGGAATATGCCGAAGCGTTTGCCGCTCTCTTGCGAAGCTACGGTTCGCGCGAGCTTTTATATTCCACGGTGCGCGATCTGCTCGACGGTCTCCCAGCCGAAGCCGCCGCGATCGACTGGGGCAGCGGCACTGGTGACCTGACGCGTGTGCTCCTGGAGAAAGTCCGCACTGTCTACGCGGTCGAGCCCAACGCCACGCACAAGATCACGCTCGCCGCCAATTGCCCCGAAGCCAAAATCATCGACGGCACGATCATGACAGCCGACCCGCCCGGACAGGCAGACGTCGCCGTCATGAGCCACGTTCTCTACCACATCGCCGATCACGAGTGGGGCGCGAATGTTGTTCGTGCGGCGAACTTCCTCGCGCCGAAGGGCATGCTGTTGGTCGTCCTCAAAGACCCCGATTCGGGCTGCAACCGGATGCTCGAACACTTCGGGGCGCCGCCCTTTGACCTGTTCACTGGGTTGGCGAGGGTGACACGACGACACAAGGAATTCGACTTCACGTTCTCCCACAGACCCCACACGGTCTCCATGAATTCCTTCGAGGAAGTGCTGCAAGTGGCCCGCTTCATGATGGCCGATCGCGCCGAGGAATCGTTCTCTCGCCCGCCCAGTGAAGAACAGTTTCAAGATTACGTTCGGACACATCTCTGGGACGAAGAGAAGAAACTCGGCGGCTGGTTTATTGGCGACGTCTACTGCTTGATCCGTCGCAACCCGCACTGGACGGGTGATGTTGGGTAATCGCATCCAATGGAGAAATGATTGTGATTGCACTGCTGCTTGTCTCATTCATTGTGCAGGACGTTCCATCGAAATCGCTGCGATATTTGCGTCCCACGAAAGACAAATATGAACTTGAGAGTGAGGTACGCGAAACTAAACTCAAGGATAGTTTCGTATACCAAAGCGTAACCCATCGCCCCAACGCAAAGTTAGATTTGAAGATCTACTTCGATAAGAAAAAGAGAATCACTTCCGCCGAAATCTTGTACACAACAACAACGGGCAAGCATAAAGCACGCGCCTTCATTGATAAGGCTCAGATCATTCGAAGGGTTGGAGGGAAAAAAGTCATCCAGGCGATGACCTTTCCGACTCGACCTATGGTAGTGACGTCCGCACCGGATTGGAGCGACATTATTCTGCTCCTACGTCAATACGATCAGAAAAAGGGAGGTAAACAATCCTTCAAGGGTTTGTGGTTTCACCCCAACAAGAAGGCTCATGTGCGGACATTTGTTGTCGAAAAAGTCGGCAGACAAACCCTTCCGACGGAGAAGAAAACAGAGGTGGGCCAGTTTCGAGTTACGTTGCGAAGCGGAGCGTATTTGGTCTGGGCCGATCGCAACGGTCGCGTTCTGCGGCTCCGAAAACCAAAGCAAAAAGCCGCCATTGTGTTGGAAGGATACGAAAAGTTGACCAAGGGATGGTGAACACGCAGAATCATGTCATTCGCGTTCCGAGTGTCCCCGCTATCTTGATTCCTGAGCCGCATAGCAATCCTATTGAAAGAGAATCGCGAAGTGACATTGACGGAAGGTATCGGACAGCTATCGCTCGTCGCACTCTATGGGGAGAAGAATCATTATCCCGAACTCTGGGAACTGATGCAAGAACTCCAGTCCAATATCATCACGATTCTGGGAGAAGGATCTTATGAGCCATACTCCGAACAACGTATCCATGCCACAATCGTTGGGCTTGAAGGTTATCGGATGGGGCGCGAGATATATAATCGGAACGCATACAAGAAACTTGGACAATTACGCGCAGTCCAATTAGAATTGGTTGTTGACTTTCTCCTGGAATCCAGTGATCTGCTCCCCCTGCCCATTCAGATTGGCGGATTCCAAGAAGGTAACACCTACCAATTCACCTCACAGGGACGTCATCCATACTTGAGGTCTTTCTCAATCCAACGAACTATCGCCGTTGCCATGGGATGGCCGTGTGAGAATGGACACTTTACGTCTCGACTTGACTCCCTACGTCGTGCATTCAACATGTTCAATGTCTTCCACAAGTATCACGATTCCGACGATGCGTACGACAATGATTTTTTCTTCGTGCTGGGGAACGTCCTGCAAGGACTGAATGCCGATCTGATTACGAAGTGCGAGACCCAGATGCGGGAAATTCTTTCCCAAACCTGCATTCCACCAATCAGAATTGGGATCGATGAATTGAAAGTCGTGGCATACGCTGAAGGCGATACAACATTTCAGAACGCGACTGTTATGACACTGGACGAAGCCAAACGACGGATTCGTGAATTGGAGCGTTTCTACGTCGCGAACGACTGTGACTCTTGATCACAGTGCGAAGTAACTCACATTGATTCCGAACGCATTCGTTTTTTCCAACCAAGGACAGACAAGATGGACCAGAGCATTGACAGTCTTGGGATTTCCATGCGCGGCAGCAAATTGGCAAAAGACGTCGGGGCAACGACAGTGGCAGAACTGTCGTTGCTAACTGCGGACGAACTTCTCGAAGCAAACTGTTTTGGAGAGACATCGCTCCGGGAGATTCAAGAGAAATTGTCTGAGCGTGGCTTGCGATTGGGAATGACTCCCTCGGAAGTGAGAGCGGTGTAGGGCCGAGGGGAAAAAAGGAAAAATTGCTGCGGCCAAAGGACCGGCGGAACACGAGGATCACGACGACGAACATTGCTGCGGACATTGCAAAGCGACTGCCAAAAAGCTACGAGAACAAGTGAAATTGAGGATCGCTTATCTTTGAGAGGTCGAAAATGGAGCCAAGTTCAACGTCTTTCGGTCATTTCGATTGCGGCATGAGGGATGGTGATGGATGACGAGAACGTTGTGCAGCCAAAGGATCAATCCGAATGGAGGGAGTGGCTGGATGCGAACCACAAGAACAGTTCTGGTATTTGGCTGATCATTTACAAGAAGTCGAGTGGGAAACAAGTGTTCTCGTTCGACGATGCCATCGAAGACGCGCTCTGTTATGGTTGGATCGATAGCAAGCCCGGGAAAGTAGATGACGAACGAACAAAGCTATGGTTCGCTCCAAGGAAATCGAAGACGGGTTGGTCGAAGCTCAACAAGGATCGAGTCGAACGTCTTGTCGCCGCGGGACGGATGATGCCTGCCGGACAAGCGAAAATCGACGGGGCCAAGGGAGATGGCTCGTGGTCCCTGTTGGATTCCGTCGAAGCACTCGAAATTCCTGACGACTTGGCTGCCAAGTTCGACGCGTATCCCGGGGCTCGCGAAAACTTCGAAGCCTTTCCGCGTTCGGTGCGGCGTGGCATCTTGGAGTGGATCGTCCAGGCCAAACGTGCTGACACCAGGAACAAACGGATCGACGAAACTGCGAGATTGGCCGCCGAGAATAAACGCGCGAACCAGTGGGCCAAGAAGTAAAGGGCCTCACTCAGCTTTCACAACACAGAACCAATCCAAGCCTCGTCTATCTCGCAGGCGGTGCTCGATGACCGCGTACCCAGGAACGAAAAGAAGTTGAAAGTTTCCGGCGGAAAACTCGTTGTCTTCGATCCATCTGCCTACCTACGAATCCGTGAAAATCACAAGATCACCATTCCACGCGGCGTATCCAAAGTGGTGGTCACACTCGCGGTGAGCGAAGAACCCGATAAGCCGCACCTTCGCGAAGCCTACGCGAGCCTCTCATTGCTGACCGTCCCGAAGCCCGACGGGAGGTCCTTCACCTCTTGACGGAGGCGAAGAGGTTCCCGACAGCGAGCCCCTCGCACGAAGACATTGAGAGGATCGGATGCCCAGAGCCACATTCGCTCGGCGTGGTCGTGTCTGCCCTGCAGATACAGCCGACTGAGTCGCAACAAAGTCCTCGGCAACCAATGATCTTGGTTGCAAGTTCCTTAGCAATTCGCAGGGCTCCTTTCCATTGGGCTTTGGCCCGCAAGAGGTAGCCTTTCCGAAAGGCTTCCGCACCAG
>CAYYUU010000512.1:0-5959 GCA_964474955.1 uncultured Alcaligenaceae bacterium
AATCGCCCTTCTACAAGAATGTTACAAAACGACTTTGACGGTTGGATCGTCAAGGTTAAAAGCCAAATATTCGGCGTCCCAACAATTCGGCGTCCTTGCCAATTTTTTCTACGACTCCCGGCCCTTCTCTCGATACATCATTCGTTTAATGGTTGTCCGTTGAATGGATTGATTGGACCTCTATCCAATTCGCGGCGAAGGCGGCGATCGCGAATCGGAGCGTTGTTGTTCTGGAACTGATTCAGCGGGTTCAGGAATGGTGTGTCGCCAGGCATCGACTGGAACGGAACTGGATTTTGGATCGGGCGGACCGGCAACCCAAATTGGCTCACGACAGGAGCTTGGTACAAACCGGGGTATCCTCCATACCAGATACTTCCGTAACCAAACGTGGAATGATATTGTGAATAGATGCGTTGTTTGTTGAGCAGATCAGACAACGTAGGCATGACCGGGCCTTGTTGCGGAAACGTTTGGGCGCGACATGGAGCTACCCAAACAGCCAGCAATGTAAAGGCCAAAGTCAGTCGCGTTGCGATCGTGGTTTGCTGTGTTTTCATTGTCGCCTCGTGATGTGAATTTGGAGTCTTGAAAACACATTGTAAGGTATCCTTCTGGGAACTCGCGACGGAGGATTGATTGGTTGGACGCCAATGCCCCAGTTCCGGGAGCGAATCCTCGTTGCGACCGTTTTGTTCCGAGGTGAACGGGCGGTGATTGGCGCGATGCGCCGACACTTTTTTCTGGCGACCAATCCCAATCGCCCTTACAAATAGCAACAAGGGGCAGGCAAGTGAAAGGAAGGCTGGTCCGGTTTTTGTCTTATTGTGGGATACGCGAGGCGCGTGGACCTACGACAACGAAAAAATCCAGACAACCAATGATTGGTCCATCCTTCCGGTGATCCAAGAACCGGATAAGTTTGCGGGAAGTATGAAATGAATGCGTTCGGGCAATTCGTCGTTAAAGAATGGTATTTCGCAATACCAATGCTGGGCATGTCGTGCGTCGCTTTTGCGCTCGTCGTTTGGCGGGTACTCTTGAACCGCAACGCGAACACCAACTTGAATCGGGTTTTGCCCGAGCTTCAGGAGCAACTCGCAAAGGGAGGCGTTCGCGGTGCCCTTCAATATTGTAAGTCTGCCGATGGATTGATCCCGACGAGATTGCTGGCGACCGGGCTTGAAGTCTCGCCTCAAGGGCTCGCGGCTTCGCGGCGGTCGATGGCCAACGTGTTGGAACTGGAGATCGTCCCGCAATTGAATTACTTGCTGCCGACGATTTTGGCGATTGCCAAGATTGCGACGATGGTCGGACTGTTGGGAACGGTCATCAGTATGATCGGGACGTTTGACGAAATTCAAAGGGCAGTGGAGCAATCGCAAACCGGTGGAGAGGGGAACAAAGCGATCTCGGGCAGTAGTGGAAAAATCGGGTTGGCGTTGTTTGCGACGGCTCTTGGGCTCGTGACGGCGATTCCGCTTGTGTTCGCGCACGTGTTGTTCAAGGCATGGGTCGCGAACTTCGAAATCAAAATGAAGTACGCGGCCCAGAAACTTCTTGTGTTGCTCCAGGCTGCGAGTTCCAAGCCCAAAGGAACAGCCGCATCCAAACCGCCCGCCCAACCCCAAACGAACGTAACCGCGCCGTCATAGGTTCGCATGGCATTTGATGACATTCTTGTGCGGAAGGAACAACGTTGCCATCTCAACCAGAGACGCTCGACGTCTGGATCACCGATTCGACGACCGTCTACCAGGGCGTCCCGTTCACCGTCATCACTGACTGGATTCAAGAAGGACGACTCCTTGGTGAGGACAAAGTCCGGATGCCCGGGAAAGCTACGTGGCACGTCATCGGTAACGTCAAGGCCTTCGCACCATACTTTCCTCAGAAGGAAACCGCCACTCCGCAAGATCCTGCGGAAGCGCTCGAGCCGGTTGCGACTGGCTTTTCCCACCGCTCCCCCTTCGAAACCGAAGACGACGATGTCGACATGATCCCTCTGATTGACGTCAGTCTCGTGTTGTTAGTCTTCTTCATCATGACGGCGGCGGTGTCCGGTCCTGCCTCG
This sequence comes from uncultured Alcaligenaceae bacterium, assembly GCA_964474955.1. Classification (GTDB taxonomy): domain Bacteria; phylum Planctomycetota; class Planctomycetia; order Gemmatales; family Gemmataceae; genus CAYRFQ01. Next base: position 2,075 of record CAYYUU010000512.1, read on the forward strand.
GTCCCAAACATGGTCCTTCCGTCGGCAAAAAAATCCCTGCAAGACATTCGGGCAGATCAATACTGGGTCGCTCTCGGGAAGTCACGAACTTCCGAGGGAGTTGTCGAGAGAAACGAGAGGGGAGAGCCCGCTCTAAGATATTCGTTCGGCAAAGGTGACAAAGTGGACCTTCCGCCGACGACCGATCTTCGAGAATTGACGGATCGAGTTCAGAAGGAGTTTCAAGGCAAACGCGGCGTCGTTCGAGTTTCCCTTCGCGCAGACCGAAAGCTCTCGGCAACTTCCGTCCAAGGATTGACCGTGGAACTTCAGAAGGTCCAGGGACGGTTGAACGCAGGAAAAAAGGCAGATCAGAGAGTTGCGTTAAAGTTCTTCGCTCAGGTCACGACGTCGCAGCAATGACGGGCTGACCAAGTTCAAAATTTCGGAGTTGTGCGAGGCAAGTAGAATGGCTTGGCGAATTCGACACCAGGGCTCCGCTTCCGAAGTCACCGGGGTGACGCCCGACGACATTGTCGATGGGATTCGCAACGGCGTTTGGGAAGCCACCGACGAGGTTCGCGGTCCGAACGATCCCAGTTGGGTGATGCTCGGAGATCATCCGGTGTTTCAGGAGATCGTGGAAGAAATCGAGTCGTTCACAGAAAACCGCCATCCCGACGAAACCCACCTCGACATGAACGCCTTGATCGACGTCTGTTTGGTCTTGCTTGTGTTTTTTATATTAGTCACTTCGCACGCCACCGTCATTCAAAAAATCGTACCCGTCGCCGCAGTGATCGACCCGGAAACGGGGTTGCGAAAAGCTCCGATTACCCAAACGCAGGTGCAGAAATACATGGTGCGGTTACGCGCGAAGTGCGACAAAGACGGCGTAGCCCCGACACTTTGGGTCGAAGGGGAGAAGGTCGACGCATGGGATGCGGAGTTGCAAGACGTTGATGTTGGCAAGCTCGCGGGGCAGATCCGCAAACACGTCGATCGAAGATCCGGTAAGATTGAGTTGTTGCTCCAACTCGAAGACGTCAGTTGGGGAACGGTCGTGTCGATCCAAGACGCCGCTCGGGAAGCCGGGATCCGCACCATCCACCAACAAAAGCAATAGACGGAAGCGAACGCTTCTTCTTCGTCGGCGTAATTGTTGTTATGACTGACAAGCCGGAAGCACGAGCGAAGGGCAAACAAAGCCCTTCACTCATGCTTGCGGCGTTTGCAGATTCAAACCGACATTCCAATTTGGTTGGATCACGCTGCATTAAAAGCGTGGTCTTGACGGGATTAGTAGTTGCGGCCTCGGTTAGTCCCGCCGGAGTACGGATTGCTTCCGCCGCCACCGAAACCGCGATTGCCCCCACCACCAAAACCGCGACCACCGCCGCCACCGCTGCCGCTGCCACGGTCTTCGCGTTGGCGAGCTTCGTTCACGGTCAGGGGTCGACCGTCACAATCGAAGTTGTTGAGGGCCTCGATGGCCGCTTCGGCCTCGGAGTCGTCGTCCATTTCGACGAAACCAAATCCGCGAGACCGACCTGTCTCGCGATCCATGATGACTTGTGCGCGACGGACATTGCCGTGTTGGGAGAACAATTCGTGGAGATCGTCATCGGTGTAACGCCAGGGCAGGTTGCCCACATAGATGTTCTTGCTCATCAGAGAACCTTTCGAGCCTGAGTCTTTCCAAACTCATTTCCGATCCGTTCGTCGACGCGGGCGAAATAGGGACAAGAGGAGTAGCCACACGCAGACTAAAACGGACAAACCAAATGCTGAACGAACTACTCCGCTCCAAAAGAAAGGGAGACGGAACCGGAGAGGTTAACGGGGTTGCGAGTTCTCAATCGCCATCCGGCCGGCGTGGATGGCTCCCAGAGCCGCACAAATCCTTTCAGACCAGAGTGCTACGAAGAGTCCATTTCGGGAGTCGCAACGAGCGCCCTTGCAAGGGGACATCGCGCACACCAAGGATCATGGAACGCCGCCCCGAAATTGATGGGGCCGGACAATTCCTACATTTCGAATGTTCAACCTTCCCACGCAAGTAAGCCGGAACTCTGTCCGTAGTTCGAAAGAACCAAGGCTGGAGACGATCGAAAATCGTTGAAGGACGGGGTGAAGATGGGCTAACGTAGACTATGATCTCCAAACACACTTCGAGAGGGGAATCGGAAAATGAACTCGCGGAATTAAAGACTTCTCGAGGTCAAAATCCTTCCCGAACTAAAACTCTCCGGATTATACTTTCTACCTCGCATCACGCCAAGTTTATTTCTCGGATTTTTCCGATCTTGCCGCAGGTGTTGTCTGCTCGTACATAGGGTAGCGTCCGGAAGTAAAAAGGGAGGCGGCGAGGTGGTGATGGGTTCACGTTTTCACAGAGATTTGGAGCGTTTCGGGCCACATAGGTCGTACGCCCCCGTCACGCGCAGCGCCGCACGCCAGTATTGCCGGGAGTTCGCAACGAGCCACTACGAAAATTTTTCCGTGGCATCTCTTTTGTTGCCACGTCGACTGCTCCAACACTTCTACAACGTGTATGCCTACTGTCGTTGGGCAGACGACCTCGGGGATGAAACCGGTGGCGGGACTCGTTCGCTCGAGTTGTTGCGTTGGTGGCGTGGGGAACTCCAGGACCTATATCGAGGGCGACCGCATCATCCGGTCATGGTGGCTTTGCGGGAGACGATCGACCGATTTCGAATCCCCGCAACGCCATTCGCCCGATTGCTTTTCGCGTTTGAACAAGACCAGATGATCAAACGATACAAGTCACTTGAGGAGTTGAAGCTGTATTGTCGGTCGTCGGCCAATCCGGTGGGACACCTCGTCCTGTACCTTTGTGAGAGCTACACGCCGGCGCGAGCAGAACTCTCGGACTACATCTGCACGGGATTGCAACTGACGAACTTTTGGCAAGACGTCGCGCGCGACTACAAGATTGGGCGCGTGTATCTTCCCGAGCAAGACCGGATTCGATTCGGGTATTCCGAGGCCGACTTGAAGGCCAATCGATACAACGACAACTTCGCCAACCTCATGCGGTTTTTGGTAGACCACGCTCGCGACCTTTTTTATCGTGGATTTCCACTCATCGAGACGATGCCCATCGACGTACAGGCCGACATCGAATTGTTCCTTCGGGGCGGACTGTCGATATTGTGGAAAATCGAAAAACTGCGCTACAATGTTTGGCACACCCGCCCGAAGTTAAACAAGCAGGAAAAATTGAGCCTGATTTTTTGCGCTGCGTGGCGGCAAGTACGGGCGTGGATCAGTTAGCGTGACGGGAGCCGTTTTCTCCCAATCAGAAGCACAAGCGAGAAAGGGTGGCTCATGAGTTCCCTGGACGTTTCGAAATCCTATCGAATTTGCGAGTCGATCGCAAAGGAACGCGCCGGGAATTTTTATCTCGGGTTTCGTGTCTTACCGAGTGCCCAGCGCCGAGCCATGTGCGCTCTTTATGCCTTTCTTCGAATAGCCGACGACCTCAGCGACGAACCGGCCCCGACCGAATCAAAGCGAACACAGTTGCGACGTTGGCGTTCGGGTCTTCGAGATGCGTTATCCGGCAAACCAAGTCATCCAATTCATCCAGCCTTGGAACATGCCGTGGAGAAGTATTCCATACCTGCGGAATATCTCGAAGCTGCGATTGATGGGGTGGAAATGGATCTGGAAAAGGTGACCTACAAGACATTTGGCGAATTGGAGCGGTATTGCTTTCACGTGGCCTCGGTCGTTGGTTTGTCGTGCATATACATTTGGGGCTTCGCCGACCCCAAGGCCAAGGAATACGCCGAGAAGGCTGGTCTCGCGTTTCAGTTAACGAACATCCTCCGTGACCTGGGGGAAGACGCCCAGCTTGGTCGCGTCTATTTGCCGGAAGAC
>CAYYUU010000513.1:0-5950 GCA_964474955.1 uncultured Alcaligenaceae bacterium
CCAGAGCCAAACGCTTTCGGGTCCTTGTTTCGACGGCGACATCCTGTCGGCTCTCGATATCTTGATGCAGTGTCAATCTTCGCAACCCGTCAGACTTGTACGAGAGACCGCGAGAAAAGTCAAGGTTGAGGGAATTGTGAAAACGGGTCCACGCACGCGGAGCAGTTGCTCCCAGCAACATCACGGTGTATCTTGATGGTGTCGAGTTGTCTCGTTCCTTGTTGATCCCTCGTTTCGACTTCGCTCCTGGAAAAAATCGTGTCGAACCGAGCCCGAAACTTCGAAATATTGGTCGAATGGTCTGTCGGACATGGCGTTGACGATTGCTGAGTATGCGGAATATCTTCATTCAGGAAGGGCTGACTTGTCCTGGCCCGCACCACCGGACGTTGTGCCGGCGAAAGCGAAACCAGGTTTGGCCCGACTGCCCGATGTCCGCGTCGTCGTCTGGAATGTCTACGGAACGTTGGTCAACATTTCTGGAGCCCAGCTTTACCTCGAACATCCACAAAAACTCATGATGGAGGTAGCCCTCGACAAAACTCTCCAAGAGTTCAAGATGTGGGGCTCGATGTCGCGAAAGCCGGGACAACCCGCCGAATACCTTGGTCAACTGTACACAAAGGCGCTCGACGAACAACGCACGGCTCCGTCGCCTGGAGAAAAATATCCCGAATTCTTGTCGGAGATCGTGTGGGAATCTATCGTTCGCAAATTACTCCAGAAAGACTACCAGTTCGACGTGAGTTTCTATGGCTCGCTCAACGAACTGTGTCGGAAAATCTCCTATTTTTTTCACGCGAGTCTGCAAGGAACAACCTGTTACGACGGCGCGGCGAAAGTCCTCCAGACGGTGCGCAAGATGGGGCTTAAGCAAGGACTACTCGGAAACGGACAGGTCTTTACGACCGTCCAACTCGACCGAGGCCTTCAGGAACAAGACGAAGACGGCGAGTTCGTGAAACTCTTTGACCCGAACCTCATTGTGCTGTCCCACCAACTTCGCGGACGGAAGCCATCCGAAAGGCTCTTCCGCGAATTCTACGATCGGGTCGAGCCGGAAGGAATTATGCCGGAACAAATATTGCACGTTGGAAATAGTATCGAGCAGGATATAATTCCTGCCAAACGATTGGGCTGGAAGACCGCCTTGTTTGCCGGCGACAAAAACTCGTTGCAGGCGACGCCCGAGCAGCTCAAAACGCCTGCTAGTAAACCTGATTTGTTGGTGACGGAACTGTCGCAACTGAGGAAAGTGTTTCCTCGCTGACATGGGCCGAAAGGAAAGGGACAATGCCACCGCCCGTGATTGTAAACCCCGAAGCACTCGACCTGACGAAAATCATCGCGACAAAGGAGGAGATCGAGAAGGTCAACCCCCAACGGTTCGAGATGCAGCAACTCGACGCCATCTGCGTCCTCAATCCCGACGAGCATCTCGTCGTCGGTTACAAGGACGTGCGCTAGGATGAATTCTGGGTTCGCGGACACTTCCCCGACTTTCCGTTGATGCCCGGGGTATTGATGTGCGAGGCCGCCGCCCAACTCGCGAGTTATTACACCAAGACCCAGGAGATCTTGAAAGAAGGCATTATCGGGTTCGGGGGAATGGAGGAAGTTCGCTTCCGCGGACCGGTCCGACCGGGAGATCGCCTCATCCTCGTCGGCAAGGGAAAGCGGTTGCGAAAACTCCAGACGATTTTTGCTATCCAAGGATTCGTCGGAACCGGTATGGTATTTCACGGCGACATCATCGGCGTGCCGTTGGCCCAGGAGGAGAGTTAAAGCCGTGTCTCGTCCGGTCCGCGTTCCCGTCAACGAACTCACGCCATATCTCTTGACGGTCCCAAAGGAACAGGTCCACTTGGACTACGCCGAGTTGTTCGGCAACGAAAATCCCGTCGAACTCGAAGTGGGATTTGGAAAGGGACTATTTCTGTTCAGTGAAAGTGAGTCTCGCCCGAATACGAATTTCTTGGGAATCGAGATCGAGAAAAAATACGTCCTCGCGACGGCCACCCGAATGTTCAAACACGGAGGTCGCGACAACGTCAAACTCGTCCACGCCGACGCCAAAGAATTCCTCGCCAACCACATTGCCGATCAATCCTTACAAGCCGTCCACGTCTATTTCCCAGACCCTTGGTGGAAAAACCGTCATCGCAAGCGACGTTTGTTCACGCCCGAGTTCGCCCGGGCCTGTCAACGCATCCTCCAACCATATGGAATGCTCCAACTCGTGTCCGACGTCGAAGAGTATTTCCAACTCATCACGTCACACGTCGATGACTGTGAACATTTCGAAGAACTTCCGATACCGGACGTGAAGGACCCGGAACATGATTTGGACTACTTGACCCACTTCGAACGAAAGTATCGGAAGGAAGGTCGCCCGATCTATCGGGCGAGGTACTTGCGGAAGTGAACTCAATGGTCTTGTAGTCACACCCAAACACCGCAGTTCGTATGATTTACTGAATTGGTCGAAATGCCCCGCTATTGTAAACCACATCGACGGCACCACTTTGCACGAATTCCACACGGATGGTGTATGTTCCATAGCTATACACGACCGCGCTCGACTGGTATGCGATTCGTGGCGTCCCACTCGGCAACCGTATTGGGACTTGCACCGATCGGCCCGAACAAGGGTGACTGAACGTCACAACGTGGGTAGCTTTCGGTTCACAGTAATAGTTCGCGGTTCGAATACCAAGAGCCCACGGGCGCCACTGTCCCGTGACTCCGCTGGCCGACTTCACGAGGGCCATTCGACCACACGAGTCAACCGGGCGGTAGCGAAAACGAACGACGTCGGCGTGGGCCGAGAGAGTCGTCACCAGCCCCAACGCGACTGCCATCCCGAATACGCGAAGCACTTTTTGGTTCATGGTTGCGTCCTCCAAGATCAGTCATGTGCAGATATAAGTATCGCCCCGCAAATTCGTTTCGTTTTATGTCCGTAGGACAGGTTTGTAACTTGTCCAAGAAGATACGGGACAGGTTACAAACCTGTCCTACGGACAAAATCCCGAACCCAGATCTGGGGAACTTATTTATGCTGTAATCCTAAGTTCGATCAAGTTTCGAACGCTTTACACTTGCCCAGGGGCGGCCGGAATCGGGGGCAGCCCCCCAGCACTTCCGGGAGGAGGCGCAACCGTCCCACCACCGGGAATGACTGGTCCTTGAGGACAGCTCGGACATGGTGCCGGAGCCGCGATCGGAGCCGAACCGAGGATCGCCGGTCTTCCGGTGCAACATCGATTTCTTGCGCAACCGCTCATCGTTATCGCAAGCACCATCCCTGCCACGAATAACACTCTGGAAAGTTTCATTGCACTCCTCCTTTGCCACTTGTGTCGCTTCTTGACTCCGAGACCCGAGGGTAGGGTTGTTGGAGATAGGACTCATGTAGGGAGGAATACCACGATGAGGTTGTCTCACTCACCACACTTGCCCCTGTTCTTGTTCCGGAGTGATGGAATATATCTATGTTGAGATGAGAGAAACAATTCGCCTCATTCCACAACATACACATCACTATCTATACGGTATGCCTTCTTGATCGCGTGAGCAACGGCACGATCGCTACCGGGGTTCGATTCGTTCGGATTGTTGTTGGAATTTACTGCGTACGCAATCTGCAGCAAATTGACGAATCTGGGTAAAGAATGCCGTCGTAGAAAGCCTACGTTTCCGGAACCGCCAGGGTTGGCGAGAACACGGCCTGCTGTCCTGCCAAAGAGTAGGCTTATTCCGGACTACCCATTTGACCGATATAAAGTCAACCTTCTTGATGCATTCGAAAGTCGTCTTCCCCAAATTCAACTCGACTGTTTGACGGAGTGCAATTCTATGATTTGGGGTGAAGAGAAAGGTTGTGAGGACGGCATAGAATTGAGAAAGTGTGTCAGACAATTTGAAAGTTCTCAGGTTGCGTAATTTAGCGACTTGCTGGATTCCCATTGACTTTAATTGTCGAGGTTTACTTTCGGGAAAAACTCTTCAAACCGATGTTTTGGTATACGGAGGCGTACGTGTCTGCCCAACTACTTCCGCAACTTGATAAACCCGTCCAAGTTTCGTCCTCCCACGAATCACGGACGACGATCACACCTGTGACACGAAGTCGGAGAGACGTCGAATGGTCTTTCGTACCCTGATTGCCTTCCTTTGCTTGACACCCTTTTGCCAAGGAGGGGAACGATATTACATTGTGCTTTTCGGCTCTCAATCTTGCCCAAAAATTCCTCGCTACGCGCACACTTTTGCGACCGTCGTCAAGGCAACTGATTGTTCGACGCCAGGAAATGCCCCTCTTACGGAATATCACACGATTAGCTGGTTGCCCGCCGACCTCACGATTGATGTCTACCGAATTCGACCGGAAGCGGGACACAATTACACCCTCGTGCAGACTCTACCGTTCGTCGCGAGGAACCAAAAAATCGCGATGTGGGGACCCTTCGAAATCCCGAAATGTTACTATGATCGTTTCCTCCAATACAGATCCGAATTTGAGAACAATCCCGATATCAAGTATAAGGCCGTTTCACCGTTATTTTGGCGATACCATGTCACCTCTTGTATCCACGCCGTGAGTGACACTATTCCGAACGACCATCGGTTGAGCCATCCCCGCGTATTGAACGGTTGGAGTAGTATCCCGTTGATCCTCGATGCACTCCACGAACGTGGATTGATTCTACATTCAGAATGTGATCACTCGTGGGTACTCGGGCGGCTTCCGCTGGGCGACTATCGGATCATACGGAAGACACATTGTTTTCGATACGGGCGAAGAACGCTGAGCATTGTTCTGACTCATTGGCGTTCCTACTTTTTCTCCCCAAACTCCGACTTCAGAAACGTCTGGATCTGCATTCCCCATTCCGAATTCGGAGCAACATCTCGGGCTCTTTCCAGGGTCCGCTGCGAAGCTACTCTATCGAACGTTGATTGATAGAGTCCCTTCATGAACAAGACTTGTTGCAGTAATTCTCCTTTGAGTGATCCCTTCTTGAGAAAGGCGTCCAATTTCTCAACGCCTTTTTTCGGTCCTTCGGCTTTCGTCATCCGGGCAACGCCCTTCAGCAACTCTTGAACGGTCACAGTTTGGAGCAGCGGCCCGTACAACGATTTCAATTTGACTCTGTTGTCCGGATCGAGTCGTACGATCTCGGCGACTTTGTCGCGATAGAACCGGACGGCCGTTATGGTGTGTATGTTTTCGAGTCCCTTGGCGAGTAACTTGGCTCGTTCCAAACCTATGGCCTTCGCCGCACGAGCAAACGCCGCATCCCTCTCCTTTCTGATTTCTTGAAGCCGAAGCAATTCGGCTACATATGCCTTGGCGGCTTGTCCGCCATATCCTTTTTTGTAAGCGTAAGGGACGCCTTCGGAGTCCGTCAGAATCACGGTCGGAACGGACTGAATCTGAAACTTGCCTCGCAGTGCAATCGAATGCGCCCGCTCGTCTTTCGTGATCTTGGTACGACTTCGCGGGTTGTCGAGGACCAACAACACAAAGCGTTCCTGAGCCTTGTTCTTGAACACATCTGTTTCGAGAACGCCTCGTTCCAATCGCATGCACGGAGCACACCAGTCCGAACCTGTAAACAACATGAGGATGTCGAGTTGTTTTTTCGAAGCCACTTTCTTGGCCTCTTCGAAGTTGGTGAGCCAAAGTTTCTCGGCTTTTTCGTCCGCCAGCGTAATCTGCGGACCGCAAGTTAAAGAAACGAGACAGAGAACCAGGTAGTGTCGCATTGTTCGTCGTCCTCGTTAAGTGGATATCGTTGTCGTTTGTGAAAGTAGTAGGCAAACTCAGAACAGATAATCAGTATAGTTGTCCGGATTTTCGCATTGGGAGTTTTCGGTGTCACGTCCCCGAGCGTAGCAAGGGGCGTGGTTACCAATGAGATCCACGCCCCTTGCTACGCTCGGG
>CAYYUU010000514.1:0-5936 GCA_964474955.1 uncultured Alcaligenaceae bacterium
GTGGCGCAAGATAGGAATCATAACTAGAGACAGGCGTCCTTTCGCGGAGGGAAAGGCGACACTCAAAGACAAAGAGAAAAAGCAGCGTCGCGCCAAGTTACGACTGATAGAGTTCGAGTCGGGCTTTGAGTGTTTCAATCTCCACGGCTTGTTGGCCGATTTTGGCGTGGAGGTGTTGAAGCTGGGAGGAAGAAATTCCGGATGGCGGATCGGGGTTGAGGGCCTGTCTGCCGCCTTGGATGAATTTTTCGACGGCGGCTTCGACCTGGTCGAGCGTCATCCCCGTCCAGGAACTCACCGACTCCGCATCCGTCCGCCCTTTGAGCATGCTGAGGATAAATCGGGCCAGTTGCTCTGGATCGAGTTCTTGGCGAACCTTGGCTGGCATGCCGAGGCCGGCATAGGGCTTGAGGAGTTCGATGGTTTCCTCGGCTGTCGCGGGACGATCTTTCGGAGACCTCGCCCGGAGTCGGTCGACGGCCTGGGCCAAGCCCGGCGGGACGTCGCGGCGAACGGACGCAAGCGGTTTCGGTGGGGCCGTGAGCAACTCTTTGATCTTGTGGAGGTAGCTACTTCCGTGGAGAGGAAGTTTTCCCGTGAGAAGGTGAAACAGGGTCGCACCGAGGCTGTATAAGTCCGACTGCGGGCCAGCCGTGGCGGCGTCTTCGGCTTGCTCGGGAGCCATGAACTCCGGCGTGCCAATGGCGAGACCTTTCATCGTCAAGTCTGAGTTTTGTTCGTCGGAGAAAAACCGCGCGAGCCCCAAGTCGGCCAGTTTCACGACCCCTTCGTCGGTCAACAACAAGTTCGTCGGCTTCACGTCCCGATGGACGATCCCATGTTGGTGGGCATAGGCCAACCCACACGCCGCCTGGACGGCGTAGTCGACGGCTTCGGTAATGGGCAGCGGTCCGCGTTGTTCGACGACTTCCCCCAGGTTGCTGCCCTGGATGAACTCTAGAACCAGGTACAGGTGTGTTCGCGTTTGGATGACGTCAATGGCCCGCACGACGTTGGGATGATCGAGCCTCGCGACGATCTCGATTTCTCGACGAAATCGAGCAAGCACTTCTTCACCGCGGTGCAAGCTCGATGTGTCGATCGTCTTGAGCGCGACGATTCGGTCCGACATGAGTCGGTGTTTGGCCTTGAACACGATTCCGTTCGCGCCTCGTCCGACGCAATCAAGAACGACGTATTTTCCGACCGACAAAGATGTCGAGCCCGCGCGAAGTTGGCGAGCTTGGAAGCTGGTCAACAATCCCCGACTGACCAATTCCCGGGACAGCGGGCCATCTTGCGCACCAGCACTTTCGATACACGCTTGCAGATCGGTCTGGTCGACCAGGCGACTGCCGAGAACGCGTTCCGTGAATGGAGTTGAAATGGGATTCACTGTTGGGGTCATTTCGTCGTCCAAGCCGACCGGATGTTGAAAAAGAGGCAGACTGGGAAGGGTATCCAAAATATAAGGTGTCCCCAACTCCAATCTAGTACACACCAAGGCTTTGCGTCGGGGATTTCTCAGGAAAAATAGAAAAAGCAAATGTTGGCATCTTGGGCGACGCACCCGGAACCCAATATATGGTGATTTTTCGGGTCCACCCTAAACGACCGACGTCCGCCATGGAGAAGAATTTGACAAGACCTTCGGTGTGTTCTAATTGTTGATGGGAATCCCTAAGGTCGAAATAATGCAGAGAGGCACAAATGACAAACACTTCCGTCGAAGGCTCGGAAAATCCACGTCTTAATAGATTTACCCGACCCAAAAGGCGAACGGAACCGCGTTTCGAATGTCGCCCGAACACGGTCGTTTCGGTCACCGATAGAAAAACGGACGAGCATTCCCTGGCTTTCGCTCAAAATTTATCCCTTGGTGGAATTGGTTTGGTGACCAAAAATTCACTCGAACGTGGGACCCAATTGCTCGTAAAGTTTCCCTGTCCGGTGGAAGACACCGTTTACGAGTTGAAAGCTCGTGTCGTCCACTCGACCGAACGACCGGACGGGACGTGGCTTGTCGGATGCGTCCTTCTGTTCCGCTTGACGGAAGAGAACGTGCACGCCCTGTTGTCATAGGTCGGGCAAGTCAGGACAATTCCAACTCCGAAATGCAAAGAATCTGGCCGAGACACCAGTCTCGGCCAGATTCTGTTTTTATATCTTGTGGACAGATTCCACACCTGTCCTACGAGCGCAACCACCAAAGCAGCTTACGAGCATATCAATTCGCCGTTCCCGGAGAGAGTTACTGCTGTTGTTGCAGTGGATGTCGGTACGCCGAGTGATTTCCTGAGTAAGAAGCTCCGGGGTGGTGTTGGTATCCGTAGGCTTGATGTCCGCCCCCTTGATAAGGAAGCAATGGCGGGGGTGGTGGGGGGTTCGAACCAGGCGGTACGGGAACGCGAAGAGGTCCTGGTCGGCATGGCTCGCCGAAAAACGCTCGACACGACCCAAATGCAAATCGGAGTTCTGACCACAGGCTACTACAACCGTATTGGTCGTGGTGGGCGTGGCAGCCCAAACCAAATTGGTTGAGGCACTCTTTTCCTTTGCCTTTGCACCCCTGACATGCGGCACGCAATCTCGGGAACATTCCTTGTTGACATCCACCATCGCAAGCACCACATCCGCCGCGAAATCTTGAAAACCACCGTCCTTGGCCGAACCACCGCCGTTGCGAAGTAGATTCGCCTTCACACGGCACGTCGGAATTTTCCAAGGGAGGTAAGTCTTGGGGATTCACCTCCAAAGGGAGAGACCCCGAAGCGGGCACCGAATGCGTCGTCACGACGACAGTTTCGGGAACACTCGGCTCTGGGAGAAGTCCCGGAGGTGGTGGGAGATCGACGCCAATGGCCCCCGGTCGTTCCACAGGCACGGGCGGGGCCACGTAACTTTTCTGCGGCTCCAATTCTTGGCTTTTGACCGACGCCACGGACAGGGCAAAGGCAAACAATGCCAGCAAAAGCCACATTTCCCAGCCGGTCCATTTACTACACATTTTGGGAATCCCTTCCTCGCAAGTGTGGAATTGCGTGCCTATGTTCTTTGAATCGGTTATATGGGTTGTTAGGTTGAGAAATAATGGACCGCCTTTTGCACGGAGGTTGGCCACGCAGCCTTGATTTCCGGTGGTCGGCAAACGAAATTAGACCTTGGAAAGTTTGGTGCCGCACATGACTGACAATCCCCAGCTACTCCAAAATGTGTTGGATCAACCCGGCGATGATGCGCCCCGGTTGGTGTACGCCGACTGGCTCGAAGAACTTGGCGGTGACCCAGACCGAGCCGAGTTCATCCGGATTCAGTGTGAGCTTGCCAAACTGGATGAACTCGATGAGGGATACTGGCCTCTCAAGCGACGGGAAGAAACGTTGTGGGCGACTCACCAGAAGGCGTGGGAGGCGCCGATCAAACAGTTCGGGAAACAGTTTGAATTTCGGCGGGGGTTCCCCGAGCGGATTTCCCTCCGCGCGAACATCTTTCTGGAACGAGCCAAGGACCTGTTCGCGACGGCTCCGATTCGGCACGTCAAGTTCCGAGAAGCAAAAGATGACGTCGAGAAACTTGCGAAGTTCGAACCCTTGGGGAAACTCTCGTCGGTCAGCTTTAACTTCTGCGCCTTAGGCACAACACGTATCGCCAAGTTGTTGGAGTCGCCCTATCTGAGAGACGTCGAGAGCTTGGACCTCGGCAACAACGCATTGAGTTCGGGGGTTGTTGGAATCTTGGCAAAGTGGAAACCGGAAAAGTTAAAGACGTTGATTCTGGACAGTGCGAAGATGCAAAATGCTAACTTCGAACCGCTCGCGACGACCGAGTGGTTCGCGCAATTGGAGACGCTCCACGTCCACAGTTGCGAATTGCGGGCGAGCAACTTGGAGTCGTTGTTCGGGTTGGGCGTACCTTTGAATTTGAAGCGATTAGAACTGCAATCGAACATTCTTGGAGATCCCGAAGCCGAAGTCCTTGCCAATGCCGAAAGCCTTCGAGAGCTGGAATCGCTCATGTTTGGACCTCCGGATTCTCGGTATCGTGATCAGGATCTGACAAGCGAGGGGATCAAGGAACTCGTCACTTCGAAAAAGTTGGCCAATTTAAGAAGCCTTCAACTCGATGGGCAGGAAGAGCTTGGTGTGGAAGGGTTGGAGGTTTTGGCCGGAAGAACGCGTCTGACAAAACTCGAGTGCCTATCGCTCTACAAGTGCAGGTTTGTCCGTCGGCTGTGGTGGGATGAGCAGGAAACCTATGAAGCGAACGCGGCCAAACAATTAGAAGTCCTGGAACGCTTTGTTCGTTCGCCTTTGGCCCGTCGGCTGAAACAATTAATTATCAACGGGAACGACTATGGGAACGCCGAAATTGCCGTCATCGCGGGTGCTTCCGGGCTTCGCAAGCTTGTGTCGCTCTACGTGGATTATCCGAAAGATGGAAAATCTCTTTCCGGGTTAATCAAGGCGTCGAAGCTGAAGAATCTACGCGTCCTCAACGGCGAAGAGTTCCCGGGAGAAGAAGGAGAGGGCGAGTAGGTTTTTCTCAGACCGAACAGAGCCATCGAGGATTGAATTCGAAATAGAATGGTGCACCCATGTCGACCGAAATTCCACAGTTTGCGTGCGATGCGATGTTGGGCAGTCTGGCCCGTTGGCTTCGAGCTGCCGGTTACGATGCCTTTTGGCAAGAGGGGATCGACGACGGAGAATTGGTGCTCCTGTGTCAGAGAGAAGAGCGTGTCTTGATCAGTTGCGACACGGGCATCTTTCATAGGAGTCTCGTTCGCGATGGTGTGGTCCCGTCGCTGCAACTCCCGAACAACTTGCAAACGCAAGAGCAACTCCGGCGAGTGATGGAACATTTCGAGCTACCGGTCCGGGAAGGTCGGTGCATGGCTTGTAGCGGTGAACTCCGGGAAGTCCCCAAGGAACAACTTCAGGACAAGATCCCCGAAAAAACGTATGGGTGGATCGATCAGTTCTGGCAGTGCACGCAATGCGAACAACCGTTCTGGCGTGGGACGCACTGGAAGGCGATCAGCGAAGTGTTGGGAACGTTGAAGTCGGAGTGGTGATTGTTGGATTTTGGGAAGTTGCTTTTCGCTCAGCGAAAAGTTTTTATCTTTTCTGATTTTTCGCCCGCAGGCTTCGCCTGCAAAGCAAAGTGCCTGCACGCGAGAAAAGCAACTTCCTAGAAACAGCCACGCTCTCACTTCTTAAATCTGTTGACGTAGCTTCGCGGCAACGAGGCGTCCGTCACAATCACGAAATCCCCTCGGTCTCGCATTTTCTTGAGGTCAAACTTCGGGAACTCTTTGTGTGGAACGATCGTCACCACGACGAACGTTGTATTTGGTCGGTAGCGACGGAGGTGGTCGCAGATTCCGAGGCGATTGCTCGTGTGGAAGCTCCCGTTGACGTGCATCACGCGCAGGTGTGGAGAACGCGAGAGGCTGTCGGAGATCGAATACGCCATGGACGCATCCCAAAGGCTCTGGGCGTCGAGAGCTTTTTCGAGATCGAATTTCGGGCGCGTGGGAGGCTTCTTGCCAGTCTTGCTTTTCGGCGGTTTCTTTCCTTTGGTCTGAGGGTCCTCTTTCTTCTTGGTTTGTTTTTTCGACTTGGACTTCTTGGAGGGCTTGTGCATTTCGTTGATGATGGCTTTGAATTTCTTGCGGTACTCGGACGAAGCTCGGCCATACGGAAGCGGGGGCAAACCGGATCGTGAAGCGTTGGGAATGGCCTTTAGTGAGTGGCGACCGAGACGGCCCACACGATTGACGTAGCGACGGGGAGCGTTCGCGGCGATGACGTGCAAATGATGTTTCTTGGCGTATTCGACGAGCGGGCGATAGTCCTGTTTGTAGTTCTTCCAGGGACGGCTGCCGGCGAGAAAATGCTTCTCGGTGATGAGGTCGGCGAGGTATTCGTTGAGGA
>CAYYUU010000515.1:0-5931 GCA_964474955.1 uncultured Alcaligenaceae bacterium
GCGGTCAGTGCTTTTCCTGTATTGCTCTGACCAAATCGAAATATTTTCTGCCACCAAGTTGGCTCTTTATGTTTCACAACCTCGAAACTCAGTTTACCCAAACTCCCCGGAATTTCGATAGGTCTTTGTGAAAAAGCCTCATTGAAATCATGCTGAAGTTGTTTGGGTTCGGCTTTCTTTTTTGTTTCGGAGTTAAAGAGTTCCATCCCTGCGGTGATTGACCAAAAAACAGCATCGAGCGTGGAGTTGGAACTGTCGTCTTTCCCTAAATCGAGTCGCAATGTGGCGCGGGAGTCTTTTTGAATTTTTTCTCCTGCTCCAACGCAAAAAGCAAGTAGTTGCAACCGGACAAGCATGTCTGGGTGTTTTGCAGAACCTTTGGACTGGGGCATTGCTTGCGACGCTTCGACGACTTCAACCTGATCCTCATTTTCGATGAATTGAAAGATGGTAAATTGATCGGCTAATTCTGAAGACGTGACACTGGCTCCCGATTTCGTGTTCACCAGAATCTCTGCTTTTTCGTTTTTTGGAGAGTCTTTTTTTTGTTTTGTGGTTGTTGAAAGAGCCTCCAAAGTTGTGTTGGGGGGGGCTAACACCATCGACGTAATTGGATCGTCACGTAAAGTTCCAAAAATCCCCATAACAACAATCTCCTCAAATTTTGTTGGCGTGCTGAACAAAGCAGTGGTTCGGTTTTCGAGTCATGCGTTGATTCTTACTTGGTTACTTCCTCTCTTTTGCCATCCCGTAAATTTGAACTTGAACTTTCTTTCGTGCCGAGGTAACTTGCACCACAAGGTCGACATTCCTGAAGCATTCCGGCCAATCAAGACCGTCAAGTCTTCTAAGTCAAACTCAACGTCTTCGCACGAGCGAAACCCTTTTATTTTGATGTTCTTCAACATACGTAATCATTCCAATAGCGGGATATAAATATCGAACCGCCTTCAGCGTAATTGAGTTATGAACGTTCTACAAGACTTACCTTCGAGGTGACTCCGCGACGAAACCCGGAACGGTTTTCATTCACCCGAACTCACGCCCCCGGATTCGGTTCTTGCGGAAGCATCCAATACCCGAACTCGGGTGCCGGGATAGCCTGCAACGAAACGGGATCGTGAGTATTGAGAATTGTGGCTCGCCGAACGTCCGGCAGCCATTGCACGTCATAGATTTCTTCGCAACCGGAAGTGAAATCGAGTGTCCCGGTCACCTTCCCGCTTTCAAGTTCCACCAAGGCCACGCGACACTTGAGTTCTTCGCCGCTTTGTTGGACGGGTAGGCCACCGAAGATATGTTTCTCGCGGATCTTGCACAGTCCCACAAGTGCGTGAGAACCAACAAAGCAAAGCCCGCGTAAATAACCCGCCAGTTGAGCCACGACCTCTTTACGACCTTTATCCAGATCGACACGACAAAGAGTTCCCCGTCCCGAATCGACAAACCAAAGTTCGCCCTGATGCCAACGCGGCGAGTGGGGCATGCACAACCCTCGTAAAACCACCTCGCCCGAGCGGACGTCCATGAGAACGCCCCCATCGGCTTTGTTGGGACGCCATCCGCCAGCCGTGTCGGATTCTCCCAAGGCCGTGACGTGTGTGGGCTTCCCATCTCGCACAGCCACGCCGTTGAGATGGCAGCGATCTTCTGGCGTCAGCTCGGAAATAAATTTTGGCTGCCACACGGGCTCGAACGCAAACCCATCGGTCAGGCGACTCAAACAAGAGAACCGCGTGTTCACCACGAGTAACCCCTCGTCGGTAAATGCCAGATCATGCAAATTGAGATCGCTCGTGTAATACGTGAGCCGAGGAAGATAGAGGGCCTCAAAAGGAATTGCCGGACGAGAAGCCGGAGGCGGTGGATATTCCCCAGCCAGTTGTTTGGCATCGGCAAACACATGAACATGGTTTCGCGTGGCGAGGGCAATTCGACCAGGAGTGTCTGGTCCGGTGGTGACACTCAGACCCATGGCCCGTTCGAAATCTCGTAGGAGAATGCCCGTTCGTTGGCCATTCCAGCCGACGAAAGCTACTTTCCCAGCTTGATATGTCGAAATGATTGCGCTTCCAGGTGCCTGACTTTGCCAAGTGTGCCAGCCTTCGGAAACTCGACAACTAATGGGCGTCGAGGACTGGTCGGCTGCCGACATGAAAAGCTCCTGAAAGGCGCGAGAGAACGGATCACCAATCGTTGCGTGATTATACAGACAAAGTGGCTCTCGCCCAACAACGGCTCAACAACGAGGATCGAGAACCACTTTATCCAGTCGGAACCCATCGGTCTCAATCAGACCATGAATTTCTTATCCCCTTGGGTGGGGAAGAAATAGACCAGATCGAACGCTCCGGCGACAAGAGCATCCGCGCCACCACCACCAAGAAGGAAGTCGCGTTCCGTGCTCGGGTCAACAACGGCCGAGAGGAAAGCGCTGGCGAGTTCTCCGCTCGTCTTCCAATCGTCAACGAACTGTCGCAACTGTTCGAAGGTGAAACTTCCCATGAGTTCACCTCCGACGAGAATGTTGGCACCGCCGACTCCATAGATGAAATCCAGACCACCTCCGCCAACGAGGAGATCGTCCCCCGAGAATCCGTAGAGGAAATCGTTGCCGGCCCCGCCGAAGATCACGTTGTTTCCTTGTCCGCCGCGAAGCTGATCGTTTCCGTCTCCTCCGTAAATCTCCGCGTCCACCTGGCCCTGAATTTGGACAGAGTCGTTTCCGGCAAAGGTGTTGACGACGATCCTTTCGACACTTCCTTCGCCCAGGATCTCGACGGGCCTGTTGCCAATCCGCACTTGCGGACCGCGGGCGCCGACCTGAACCACGACGGCGTCATTGCCGGAACTGCCGCCAACAACCAAGTTACCGTCCATGATGACCGCCTCACCGACGCTCACTTCGACTGTTGCGGTATCCTTGCCAAGTTCAAAGATGTAGGCCGCTCCGGAATCTTCGAGGTTCAGTGTGTCGGCTCGGAACGAACCAATGATCGCAGTGGTGCCCGAGATGGCCGAACCGAAACCGAAGAAGTCGCCCATCTCCGTATCCCGCGCCGTGAACTTGTTCGTCTCGACGAACTCGTCGTCTACCATGTCAAAGCGGTAGGTGAAACTCTCGTCCGGTGCGCTGCCTCCGGGACCAAAAAGTCCAGCGCTGACCAGAGCAATGCCGTCGTCAATCGCAACCTCGAAACCAAACCCATCACCCCCCGACGAATCGCTCGGGGTGAGTTTTTGTTCTTGTTGCCAAATTTCTCCATTTCGTCGGAAGATGTACGCCGCGCCCGAGCCATCGGGATCATACGCCGAGGGAGCCCCGATTAACGCCACGTCCCCATCCAAATCGAGTTGGCGACCAAAGCTGTCGAGTTCCGAAGCGTCGTCAGCCATGAGCGTGTCCTGGAGTGTCCACGTCGTTCCGCTGCGGACGAAAGCGTAAACGGCTCCCGTGTAATTTTCGTCTCCGTCGGCTCCAACCAAAGCCGTGTCCCCGTCAACCGCGACAGCCCCACCTAAGAAGTCGAACTCGCCGTTGTCGACCAAGTCTGCGAAGTTGACTTCCTCAGTCCACGTCGTTCCGCTCCGAACGAAAGCATAAGCGGCTCCCGCATAAGTGCCCTCGGTGCTGTCGAACGGGGAGGAGACGACGGCTGTGTCTCCGTCGACATCAACGATCACTCCGAAGAAGTCGCCGATCTCACCGCCAGAAGGAATGAGTTGGTCTTGCTCGGTCCACGTCGTTCCTTCGCGGACGAAGACGTAAGCGGTTCCAGGTCGGTCGATGGGATATTTTCCGGGAGTCCCGACGACGATGGTGTCTCCGTCGATGGCCACACCGTTGCCGAAGCGGTCGTCTTCTTCTCCGTCCGAGGCTTGGAGTTTGGCTTGTTGAGTCCATCCATCTCCATCCCGAACGAAGACGTAGGCGGCACCCGTTTTGTTGGGGCCATCGTAGGCCGACCCGACGACGGCTGTGTCTCCGTCAATGTCCACGGAGAAACCAACGTTGTCTCCCACGTCAATGTCGTCGGGAACCAACTTTGTCTCGGCGGGTCCAAGATCAAAGATGTACGCCGCGCCGGAATCTTCAAGATCCCGTGTGTCTGCTCGAAACGAACCGAGAATCGCTGTTGTGCCCGAGATGGCCGACCCGAAACCGAAGAAATCGCCAGTCTCCGTATCCCGCGCCGTGAACTTCTTTGTCTCGACAAACTCGTCGTCTACCATGTCGAAGTGGTAGGTGAAACTCTCGTCCGGTGCACTGCCTCCGGGACCAAAAAGCCCCGCGCTGACCAGAGCAATGCCGTCGTCAATCGCAACCTCGAAACCAAACCCATCACCCCCCGACGAATCGCTCGGGGTGAGTTTTTGTTCTTGTTGCCAAATTTCTCCATTTCGTCGGAAGATGTACGCCGCGCCCGAGCCATCGGGATCATACGCCGAGGGAGCCCCGATTAACGCCACGTCCCCATCCAAATCGAGTTGGCGACCAAAGCTGTCGAGTTCCGAAGCGTCGTCAGCCATGAGCGTGTCCTGGAGTGTCCACGTCGTTCCGCTGCGGACGAAAGCGTAAACGGCTCCCGTGTAATTTTCGTCTCCGTCGGCTCCAACCAAAGCCGTGTCCCCGTCAACCGCGACAGCCCCACCTAAGAAGTCGAACTCGCCGTTGTCGACCAAGTCTGCGAAGTTGACTTCCTCAGTCCACGTCGTTCCGCTCCGAACGAAAGCATAAGCGGCTCCCGCATAAGTGCCCTCGGTGCTGTCGAACGGGGAGGAGACGACGGCTGTGTCTCCGTCGACATCAACGATCACTCCGAAGAAGTCGCCGATCTCACCGCCAGAAGGAATGAGTTGGTCTTGCTCGGTCCACGTCGTTCCTTCGCGGACGAAGACGTAAGCGGTTCCAGGTCGGTCGATGGGATATTTTCCGGGAGTCCCGACGACGATGGTGTCTCCGTCGATGGCCACACCGTTGCCGAAGCGGTCGTCTTCTTCTCCGTCCGAGGCTTGGAGTTTGGCTTGTTGAGTCCATCCATCTCCATCCCGAACGAAGACGTAGGCGGCACCCGTTTTGTTGGGGCCATCGTAGGCCGACCCGACGACGGCTGTGTCTCCGTCAATGTCCACGGAGAAACCAACGTTGTCTCCCACGTCAATGTCGTCGGGAACCAGTTTGATCTCCGGATTCCTCGCTTCGACGGTGTACTCGAAAGACGTCGAGCCCACGAAATCGGCGTCGGGAATGAACGTGAATGTCCCGTCGCCGTTGTCGACCAGGGTAGCGTTTTCTGGCGACGAGAAGTCCGTGATCTGGAGTTTGTTGGAAAAGACATCATTAGCAAAGACGTCGAAGGTCCGCTCGGTGTTGCGGGCGGTGACAAAATTGTCTTCGACCGCATTTGGGACGGGCGAGATGGAAGGGGCCGTCCGATCCTCCAGGATTTCCACCTGTGGTTTGGCTGTTCGTCCTTTTCGCGAAGCTGGGTGGGCATTGCGTGCGCGGACCCAGACTGAGATGTTGTCGGGCAACATTTGGGGATCTCCGAAGGAGAAGGAGAAGATGTAAGGGAGGGAAATATGTTTAAATTACGAAAGATGAGATGTCAAGAAAATTACAAAGGGGATTTGCATAGTGACCGAAACGGCGCATCAAAAAAGCCGCCGAAGAACAACCCTTCGGCGGCTTTCGTTCTTTTTCGCTTATGCCCTACGACATGCCAGCCAACGTGCTGGTCGTCTCGCCGTTACCGATGAAGAAGTCTCGCCAGTTCGGGAAGTGTTCGACGGTCCCTTCGAGATCGTACTCGGTCGCGATCAGATCGCCCAGGTACGCCTGGAGCTTGCGGCTATCGGCAGCCGCAACGTGGTGCGTGGCGACTTCGCTCGTGAAGTTGATCAAGTCGTAGATCGTGCAAGCCGTCGGCA
>CAYYUU010000516.1:0-5930 GCA_964474955.1 uncultured Alcaligenaceae bacterium
TGGTGATCCGGATGCCCACCGAGTAAGAGGGCTCGGCAGGTTGAGATTCGGAATCTGTGCTCGATATTGACTCGGACGGATTGAGTATTGCGGTCAAGTGAGAAGTCCTCTGTGTAGCGCATCCCGCGCCTATGTGATTCGTTACGTATTCAGTGTCAGTATAGGATAGGAATCAAACGACAAGGCGAGAGTTTTTGGACGAACGCGTTGTTCAGCCTTCGAAGAGAGCAGAATTGAGTTTCGTGGAGTCGTCTTTTGGGGTCAATGACAGGTCGAGAGGGGCCACAAGGGACGCGGAGAGGGAAGGAGGAGGAAGGAGGAGGAAGAAAAAAAAGACTCCGGATCGCTGCAGAACAGGACTGCGGGTGTGGAAGCCAATGGGGGTAAAAAAATCAGGTCGCAGTCACGCGGGGTCGAATTTCAATGATCCGGAGTCTGGGCAAAGTGGCCGAGTGTGTTTGGGGAGTGGGGGATGGACACAACACAAAGGAAATACTGAGGCAGCCAGTGCGTGGAGTAACGTCTCGGTGCGAGAGGGCTGCCCCAGCATTCCTGTTCTCGGCCAAACGGTCTGGGCAACTCAGGTGAGCTTCAGGATGTTGCAAAGCGTCGTTGACAGGAGTATTTATCGTCCCTTTGGGGACGTGACTTGAGCACGCAGTTTTGAGAATTTTGGGAATCTGCCGAGGGATGGGAAGGATTGAAAGCGGACGTCTCCCCTTGACACTCTTGCAGATCTGGAATATCTCCCTTCTCACTTTTCTCTCGACCCAAGAGAGGACCCAATCCAAGGAGGGAGCTTGTGGTGAATCGAATCGTCCCTGTTGTGTTGTGCGTTTTCGTTGGCTTTTCTGTCATGGCGAACGCCGATGAGCCAAAACTTCCAAGGCCGCCAGAGAGTCCCCACCTGCCAATCCCCGAAAGCAAGAAGGACAAGGGCTCTGAAGGTATCATTACGCAAGTCGTGGTCAAGAATGCTCGTCATCTCA
Source organism: uncultured Alcaligenaceae bacterium (assembly GCA_964474955.1). Classification (GTDB taxonomy): domain Bacteria; phylum Planctomycetota; class Planctomycetia; order Gemmatales; family Gemmataceae; genus CAYRFQ01. Next base: position 990 of record CAYYUU010000516.1, read on the forward strand.
ACTTGCAGAATGTCCCGGCGTTGGATTCAGTCCGTGCCGGAGTTCGGTGTAATTCGGCTCTCAACAAGTGGGTTGCCCACGAAATCGAAACCGAATATCGGCGTCGTGGTTACTTTTTGGCCGAAGTTGTTTTGGAAGAGGGATCGAACGCAGAAGATACCCGCGTTGTGTTCGGAGTGGTCGAAGGCCCGATTGTCGTTATTCGCCGTGCGAAAGTTGTGAAGGATGACGGCAGTCCGCTGGTCAACGTTCCTGGTTGCGAAGCCGCGGCGAAACTGAGCAAAACGCATCTGGTTCCCGGCGTTGGCAAACCCATCATTTCAAAACTGAAGGAACACTACCGAAGCTCGGGTTATCTTGACGCAACGGTAACCCAGAAAGTGGAATTCAGTCCCGACCTCCGGTTCGCTGACGTGACATTCCAGCTGAAACAAGGCCCAAGCTATCGTATCCGCAAGGTAAGCGTTGTTGGAAACCAACTGATCGAGGAGAATTGGCTTCAACAGGTCAAAAAGGTTATTCTCAATATTCAGCCCGGACAAATATGTAATTTACAAAATTGTAAGAAGGATGTGGAGAACATCAAGGGATACCACGATTGGAATGGGTACAAGGTGGGGGTTCGATATTTCTTAGAAAAGCACGATCACCAGGTTGATGTCCGGTTTGTGATCGAATCGGAACGACTCCGAATACCTGCGCGCTTGGTTGGCCCTATTATCATTTTGAAAGGGAGTTGAGAGTGGAGAGGACTTCGGATAGACGAAGATCAATTTTCCAGAGGAAACCCGAGAATCGCATCCATTGCTTTGCCCCACGACCACGAACGACCTTCCGAACTCCAATTGTCCCTGCTGTGTGTTCCTGTGAGAACGGGAACTTTGAAGTCGTTTTTTGCCAAGCCGGAAACGCTAGCAAATGACAAGAAGATCCTTCGCTCGCGCTTCAGGCTTGTCAAGATCCTTCGCTCGCGCTTCAGGCTTGTGTCTTTCTCAAATCGCCTGGTCTATCCCGTGTCACTTCGTATACAACGGCTCCACCGCATCCATCGCCCGATATATCCACGGATGCCGCCACGGATTCCATGCCGGGAAACTCGCCGACAAGATCGACAAGCCCAACAATATATACCCGAACCACCGACCGACCACAGATTTTCCGACTCGCTCCAACACCGGGATTAAGCACAACAACCACATCGGCGTAAGCCACATCAACCAACGAAGACCAGAACTCACGCCGCTATAATTTAAGTTCTTGTTGCGGGTCAGATAGAACCCAATGATGATGACCGAGAGCAACAAAACCATCGGATAGAAATACCACGGAAGTCGGTCCGACGACGTCGTTTCGGAGGAATTTGATCTGTTCGAGAACGCTCCCGCGAGCATTCCGACAAACGCCAAGACCCAAACAGGCGTTAGTGAGAACCATCCGTGGTGTCCAACCAAGACATGAAAGATGTAAGTCGAGCGAGACTCGAAATCCGCCGCGAAATCAATTCCCCCACGGTTGCCCGGGGGCTTCGACCAGTGGCTCCCTTCGTACTGATACCACTCCGAACCGAACTTCGTGTAGAGCGGGAGCCATTCTCCCGTGGCTATGTAATTCGTGGCGAAGAACGCACCGGCCAAGCCGAGCACTGGAGGCACGAAGAATAAGAGCGTTTTTACAGGGGCACGTATCAACAATACCAACGTAATGCCTGCCAAAAACGCCGCCGCGGGCAGCTCGTTACACACGGCAAACGCGGAGAAGAAACCGGCGTTGAGAAAGTGCAAGGGCGATGCCGCCGACCCAACCTTCGAACCATCGCGATTGCCACACAAGATCATCAACGCCGAGTAGAGTGCAAACAAGATGCTGAAAGTGCCCACCGTGTGGTTGTTGATCGTGTTGATGAACGGCGTCACGAGTGTTGCGAAACTGGCAGCGGCGAAAATATACAGCCGCGTCCAATCATCTCGACAGAACCGCTCCAGGAGCTTGGCCAGGTACGCCAAATAAATCGCGAACGGCACCACGTTGACCAGAATGACAATCGTCTTGACGACCTTCCAAACGTCGGTTCCCAGTGTCCATCCGGTCGCCTGCCAGAGCAACCAGTAGATGCCCGCCAGGATCGTCGGGAACAGAGGCGGTTTCGTCGAATAGAATTTCTCGGTTTCGGGGTTGAGGACTTTGTCGACGGTGTCCCAACCACTATCCCACGACGGCGCGAGGAATTCTGTTTTAACGATTAAAGTTCCGACGGCTACCTGCGAAACTGCATTGGCCGGACTCGAACCGGGCGCACAGTTCGCCATTTCTTGAAGGATCAGGTTCGCTCGGGAGAGCGCCTGCCGGTCGTCCTGCCAAGTGCACCGGTCGTGAATGAAGTTCTTACCACCAAGCGCAACGACTCTCCGCTTGCCAATGGCAAACGTTTTATGATGCACCAACGCCCGCACGGTGGCCCACCGCGATCGATCGTTCGAGCTAAACGTCGGGAGAGCGGCCGGAGCTTCCTTGGGCCAGGACTCGCCGGCGTAAAGACTCGGTTCGTAAACTCGCTCGGCGGCGAAGATTCGACCAATGGCCATTCCCACAACGACCACAATGATGATTGTGTAAAACGTCTTGCGGAGTTGCTTGGCGTCATTCGTTTCGGACATGATAATTCGGCTCGGGTTGGGGACTCTTGATCGATCCAGATGGAGAGTTGCTTTCCGGAGTTGATTTGGCGTGTATTTCTATCGTTTCGACGATGCTATAACTTTCTTCTTCCTTCGAGACGTAGGCCGTGATCATTTCGGCCAGCAATCCGACCGACATGCACTGCGCCCCGAGGAGCAGAGAACCCATACTATACAAAAGAAGTGGCCTTTGGTGGAGTGGGTCGAGTTGGTCCTGTAGACCCTCTATAAAAAAGCGAAGGAACCAGATCACCGTCAAGTAGGCAATGCCGACCCCTCCGAGGAAGAAAAAAAATAGGCCGAGACTACCGAGAAAGTGTTGGGGACGCCGTCCAAACCCGGTCAAAAATTTTACCGTGAGGAGGTCAAGAAACCCACGAATGAAGCGCCGGACGCCGTACTTCGATTGCCCGAATTGTCTCGCACGATGCTGGATGACGACTTCCCCAACCTTGAAACCACGGGCGGCGGCCAGGACGGGGATAAACCTATGGAGTTCTCCATATAATTTGACTTCGCGTAACGCCTCGGCTCGATAACATTTCATCCCGCAGTTGTGATCGTGGAGTTTGACTCCCGTGAGCCAACTGACCATCTTGTTGAAGATGCGACTTGGCCCGACCTTGTGCCAGGGGTCGTGGCGGACCTTCTTCCATCCGCTCACGACGTCCTTTCCTTCGGCAATCGCTTGGAGGAACTTAGGTATTTCGGTGGGGTCGTCTTGTAAGTCCGCGTCGAGGGTCATCACGAGGTCGCCGCGCGCAGTTCGGAATCCGGCGGCCAGTCCCGCTGCCTTGCCGAAGTTTCGGCGAAACCGTATGCCTCGCACTTCGGAGTGTCTCTCGGCCAACCGCTGGACGACCTCCCACGACCTGTCCGAACTGCCGTCATCGACAAAAATGATTTCGATGTCATAGCCCTCTCGTTCGGCCACGGCGGAGATCTCTTCGTAGAGTTGGTCGAGACTTTCCTCTTCGTTGTACATGGGAATCACGAGGGACAGTCCAGGACTCGACTTCACCAAATCCTGCAGCCTGACGTGCGGAACTTCGGTTGGCGTGTGATTATCCAATGGTGTGTTGCTTTCTGCGTTCACGGTTTGGTTTGGGGCAGGGAGGTTTTTCTTCCGAGAAAATACACCACGGTGGCGCTCGTCACGTCGGCCAGCGTCCAGACCAGGCGGAGTAGGATTCCGATCACGACCGCCGTCCCGGCGACTTCTCCATTGCCGTCGGCTGTCAATTCTGGAGTGAGCAACTTGACCAGGAAGAACTCGCGAACGCCCATCCCACCGGGGGCCACAATGACGAGGAACCCGGCGACGTAGGAGATGCTCACGATGGCCGTGTACCGACACCACAACGCGACATCAAAAGGTTGTTGCTCGGGCAGGACCGACTGTACGCAGGCCCACAGGCTCAAACCCATTATCATCCAACCGCCGGCCATCAACAACAATCCTTCGAGAAGCGTCGTGATTCGGAGGCGATACAATTCGGCAAACTGGGAAACGCCAAAGCGGGAGGCCAACCCCTGGAGTGCTCGGTTGAAAATCCCTGGCGTCAACGGAATCCCAACAATCGCGAGGACCACCGCCCCCACGACGACCGGATTCCACTTCCCCGGAAAGACCGTCGGTGGCTGGATGAGGAACAAGATGGCTGCCGTCAAACTCCCTGCGGCCATCATCGTCAATACTTCATAGGCGGCAGTGACGACGGCAATTCCGAACTTTGCCTGCGGCCCTCGCACGCTACTCGCTCGCATCACCAAGGCCACTGCCTTGCCGGGTATGTACTTCCCGAGGTGGCCAATGTAATAGGCACGAATGGCCCGAAAAAAACTGGGCCGCTGGCCGTACCTCCACATCAGACGGTGCCAATACCAAAAGGAGGGAAGGAGCCCAACCACGTAGAGCAATCCCGAGACGACGAGCCATGTCGGTCGGAGGGTCATCTCGCGCAGGTCGAGCCGCTGGAGGTCGGTCCAGAATCTATGGCCCACGAAGACCAGTATCGCGATGGCCAAAGACCACCGGACGACCAACCAAACTTGTTGCTGGGTCGCGCTCATAGTTGAGCATTGTACGGGTTCTTTATGAGAATGTCCGGTGGTAATTGGAAGGAGCTTGCCGCCAAGATTAGACCTGTGTGGAACAGACATTTTGCCCGTTCCCGACGAAATTGTTTGTGTCGTGCGAGACAGGGAACCGCGAATCGATTGTTGTCGTGTTTGTTGTGATTTGTAGCCCGACTCGGAACGTCGG
>CAYYUU010000517.1:0-5913 GCA_964474955.1 uncultured Alcaligenaceae bacterium
TTCGGCAAACGACAGTTTAGAACTGTATATCGTGGCGCCGTCGCTTACGATCCGAAAGTCGTTCCAATTTGGGAAGGAATGCGAGATTACTTTCGCGAGGTCGGTCCCGAAATCGACTACGTTTTGTATTCGAACTACGATGCCCTTGTCCGCGCTCTGCTAGAGAAGCACGTCGACATCGGCTGGAACACAAACCTCGCGTGGGTCAAACTCCATCGTGCGACGAATGGGACTTGTCGAGCATTGGCCATGCGGGACGTCGATGCCGATTTCAAAACGATCATCGTCGCTCACGCGGATAGTGGCATCGACAGCCTTGCCGATGCGAAAGGTAAACGCATTGCCCTCGGTTCTGCCGACTCGGGGCAGGCCGCCATCCTCCCGATCCAATACTTCCACGAAGCCGGCGTCAACATCGAAACGGACTGTCAGGTGACACGATTCGACCTCGACGTCGGCAAGCACGGCGACACCGGAACAAGCGAACTCGTGGTCCTCGATGCCTTGCGTGACGGAAAAGCCGACATTGGCTGCATGGCCGACCTTACCTGGGTTCAGCAGGTCGCCGAGGGGCGTGTCGACGCGGCTCAGATTCGTCCCGTTTGGACTTCGCCGGGCTATTGCCATTGCAACTTCACGGTCTTGGCCGACTTTCCGGAGGACGTCGCGAAGCAGTGGACCGAGTCACTTCTCGCCATGCACTATGACGACCCCAAGTGGCAAGAAGTGATGGAACTAGAAGGCGTGAAACGATGGCTTCGCGCCGACGCCGAAATCATGAAGGGCTACAACGTTCTTTTTGAAGCCGTGGACAACCAAGGACTCGCCGAAAAATGGGTGTGTCGGTAGCACAAAGTAACCCAGGCCAATGGCCAGGGTAAGAGAATGGGTTCACCAAGCTGGACACTTGTTTCTTTCGCGTTCGAAACTTTTTCATGAGAGAAGCATACGCCAAGAGCCCAGTACCTTCAGAAGGCAATAATTTGTTCCCAAAACACACTTCCCAACACGCCCTGTGGCCTCTCGAATGTTCTGCTGTGATTTTGGGGCGTTTCGTCCGTCAGACCTTTGAAACAAAGACCAACGTCACTCCTGCTGGGAACAAAACGGTTCTGACCGGCCCGCAAGGTTATAGCTTCGAGTACAGACTGGTTCGCCCGTGACTCTCCGTGTTGAAAACGCTTCGGCGCTCTCGGCGTGGCGTTTTACACAAAAATTTTCGCGAATAATCAAAGTAACAGAGGCGTCTAACCATTCCGGCAACCACTCTATGAAATTTAGCACCCGGAAGCACTATGCCCCTCATACTCCATCATTTGCGCATCCGCAAGGTTGCCATCGTTGCCTCGATTCTCTTGGTGTTTCTGGCCGGTTGTGGTTCCGGACTCACTACCCATCCGGTATCTGGGACGGTGACTCTCGATGGCGAAGGCATCAAGCCGAAGTCCGGAATGGTCGTCCTCAGACCGAATGCCGAGAAAGGCAATACTTCGGAATATCAACCCGCCGGGAGCATTGACGAGAGCGGAAACTATGTGATCTACACGAAAGACAAATATGGAACCAACCATCGCGGTGCCCCTCCCGGTTGGTACACGGTCACCGTGAACGCCCAAGGTTCCCCTCCCGCCAGCAAAGGCCCACGGTTCAGTCGGCCTATCCCGAAACCCCTCCTTCCCCTCAAGTACGGCAGCGAGAAAACGACGAAGCTCGAATTCGAAGTCGTCGCCAATCCGCCTTCGGGAGCCTATGACTTGAAGTTGAAGAAGGATTAATCCACTCCTTCTTTCTTTTTTTCGCAACTCGTTTCAGGAGAGTTCCATGACTCGTTCGAACCCACGAAGGGCGTTTACGCTCATCGAATTGCTGGTGGTCATTGCGATCATCGCGATCTTGATTGGGCTCCTTTTGCCCGCCGTCCAAAAGGTCCGGGCAGCGGCCAACCGCATGGATTGCCAGAACAGGATCAAACAACTGGCTCTCGCTTGCCACAACTACGCCGACACTCGGGGCCATTTTCCCGAAGGCACGCTCACTACGTACGACCCAACCGCCCCGAACTGGAGTTGGATGTTTACTGTTCTGCCGTTCATCGAACAACAAGGGTTCTATGACAATTCCGGGGTGAACGTCAACCCTCGACCGACATTGACTCAAGCCCGAGCTGTCGTCGCCAAATCTCTGCCGGCCTTCTGGTGCCCGTCCGACCCTGAGGCCCAGGACAGCCCGATCACCAACCCAGCCAACTACAACTTGACTGACCCGACCGAAGGTCAACTGGCCGCCGGAGTTGCCAACTATCGCGGTAATCTTGGAGCGAACTGGGGCGGGGCTCCCGTCGGAACACCCGGCTGGTGGGGCGGTGACCCACGCTACACCAACCCTGACATTAACGGCGAATACGACGGATGTGCTCACGGCGATGGCGTCATCATGGGTTCGAGTGAGAAGATTTACATTCGCAACGTCAAGGACGGCACGAGCAACACGTTCATGATCGGCGAAACAAAAGTCAACTCGTGCTGCCTCGAAGGTTGGGCTCACACCGACAGTGCTGTGTCCACGTGTGCCATTCCGCCCAACCCCAAGAAGCCCGACGGCACGCCCTACCCGAACTCCGAATGGCAAAATACCTACGCGTTTAGCAGCTACCACTCAGGCGGCGTCAATATGGCCATGACAGATGGTTCCGTGCGGTTCATCCCGGACACAATCGACCTGGTTACCTATCGCGCGTTGGCTACCCGACGAAGCGGAGAGGTCGCCACACTTCCGTGATCTGCGCGTCAGGAAGCCAGGTGGGCATCCTGGAGAGGAATTTATCCTTCGTCAATTAGGTTTGACCAAGTCGAGCCTCCTCGATTCACCCTCACATGTCCGAAGGCCTCCATAGAGCGGAGGTCTTCGGAAACATCACTTCTCTCTGCCTTTTCGTTTTTCGAATTTCCCCCGTTTATGAACATTCGAGCGACCTGCAAAGTTGCTTTCCGCTCGGCGAAAAGCGCTTTATCTGTCCGATCTGTTCGCGGAGCAAAAAGCAACTCTCCTAAATCCGACAGTCATTGATATCGCGTTCTGAGAGGGCAGACAAAGTGCCTGCAAGCGTTCGCTGTCTTCCGCGTGCCCATTCCCTGGTCCCTCTTTCGAGAAGAACAGATAGATGGTGAGAAGCAGGAACACAATCATCACCACTGAGGGAAAGATCATTCTCAGAGGTCACAGAAGATATATGGACAAGGGAATATGGAAATGCAGGAGAAATGCACATACTCGGACAGAGGAAACGGAAAACTGTCCGAGTATTCTCGTTGAGCGAATATTTACTGTCTCGTAACTGACTTTTTGTCGAGGTCAACAACGATCTTTTGATCGGGCTCTTCAGTCACTTGATACGTCAATGGGGTATTCCTGATCTCGAAAGTCTCGCCAAGTCTGTTGACATCCTTAGGGCCGTAAATCGAACTTGTCACTCCGATTTTATACGTTCCCGGAGGAATCCCTTCGCCTTTAGGACCTTCGACTACGAACGTGGAGTCGGCTTCATTAAACTTCGCTCCTCCCGTAATCGATTTTCCATCCTGTGTTTTTCCGGAGAACGTAATCTGAAGCTGCTCATCCTTGATCAGTTGATAGGGCTGTCCGTTGTACAATAGTTTTCCACGGACTTTATGAACACCCGAGTCTCCACAACCAGTCAATGCGACGAGTCCGACAAGCATTGCAATCAGCGTGAAACCGCGTAGAAGTTGCTTGGTTCCCATGTTCGATTAAATCTCTGTAAATATAAAGTTTGAGAGAGGGCCAAGTGTGAAGTTTCTCGGATGAATCACTCTCGTTTCACCTAGATGGATTTTGGGATGCTGGATCTGAGAGCGGTTTCCAAGTTCGAGAGGATGCCCTCAGGCTTGCTGCTCATCCGAGAAACTTTCTCATTGGCGTTAGTTGTCGAAGCTGAAGGGCTGACCATCGTTCGGTCGAATGGCAAACTCGGCATTGAATCCGTAAGCGACGGACCGAACGCTTCCGTCGGCCAACCCCATCAGAGCACCACCAGCGAACGGACCACCCCAACGATTGCCGACAGCGATCCCAGGGCCGTCTTGCTGGATGATGAATCCACCACGACCCGAACCGCCGTAACCACCGACCCACCAGCTTTCATTCCAGTTGCCGGGATTGTTCGTACGGTATTGTTCGAATTGCAACGAAGCCTGACCGACCAGGACTGTGTTCGATGAACCATCGGGGATGGTATCGACCCGGGACAAGGAGTTCGACGAACCGGTACTGCCGTTGGGATTATTGACGCGCCAGTTGATGGCGTAGTCGGTCGTTGCTCCGTCATTCCCACCACCTGTGGTCACGCCACTACGGCGACGGCCCGGACAATTATACGTATTGATCGGTTGGTACCGAGCCGAGGTTCCGGCTCGGTAGATGTTGTCTTGCTCAATGTATGGCAAGACTTGATACCCCCAGGAACCGCTGTCCTTGACATTCGGATCACCAAGGACTCCCCAAACGCCGTTGAACGGAAGAGCATTTAGCGCATCTTGGTGGGAGTGCATTCCCAAAATAATTTGCTTGATGTTGTTGGTACTCGAGGCTCGGGCGGCGGCCGTTCGAACCTTCTGGACGGCAGGCAATAGCAGTCCAATAAGAATCGCGATGATTGCAATCACGACCAGAAGTTCAATGAGAGTGAAACCAATCCGCCTTTGGTTGGCGTAAACTGAATTCATAACGTTCTCCGAAAAACATATGTACCTAAATTGCGGTGTGGGCATGTACCGGTCACGTAGAAGTCTTTTGAAGACTCCGAGTTGACAGTCAAATAGTGTCCAGCGGGAGTGACGAGAGACAACATTCGCGAAATACGAAATCTGAGTCTTCACACAACCGTTGTGTTTGGATGGAAAAGTGCGAAATTATGTCACGGAAAATCTCAAGCCAATGTGGGCCTTTAAAGTGATAAATGGGGGTATGTGTCCGTCATTGAAATATCAACCACTTCTCACTGATCCTTAACCTTTATTATTAGGTATGAGACTACCCGAGTCAATGTTCGTGCCCTTGTTTGGTCGCCTTTGAACCGTTTTCGGTTCCCAAAGTGTGTCGGAGGTGAGAGCACTGTTGCTCATCATCGACGTTTACTCTTCTCGATCGAGGAATCAGGACACAGGCAAACAGGGCGACTTCGTTTCCATTTGCGGCAGGTTGTGTAGTTATTGGAATAGGGACGAAGGTAGTTGTTCCGCTTGAGTAATAGAAGGGTGTATTGTGTCATGCCTCGCTTCACACAATTCGAAATTCCATCAAATGATCCCGAAAAACTTGCTGATTTTTATCGCAACCTGTTTGGTTGGCGAATCGAGAAAGTGCCAGTTGAGGGCTTCGAATATTGGACATGTAAGACGGGAGAAGGGGAAGGGATCGACGGAGCCATTGTCGGCAAGCTCACTCAATCGCAAACAGTTATGAACTATCTGACTGTGGAAAATATCGCAAATTGGATTCATAACGCCGTGAAATTAGGTGCGACCATTGAGGTCGACAAGAGCCCGGTTGTTGGATTCGGGTGGTATGCCATCATCCGTGATCCAGAGAACCACTTGTTTGGCTTGTGGGAGAATGACAAAACCGCATCCGATTCGTAGGTACACGCGAGCCGCGTGTACCTACGAACAGGCATCTATTTCGCCCTCGACGCGAAAGGCAACTCTCCACAATTCCACTCGCATCCCACCATTAGCTATCCCAGTTGAAGGGTTGACGGTCGTCGGGTCGAATGGCAAACTCGAGATTGAATCCGTAAGCGACGGACCGAACGCTTCCGTCGGCCACCCCAATCCGGGCACCACCAGCGAACGGACCCCCCCCACGGTCGCCACCAGCGATCCCCGGTCCGTCGTG
>CAYYUU010000518.1:0-5906 GCA_964474955.1 uncultured Alcaligenaceae bacterium
CGGTGACCAGAATGTCGTTGGCGTCGATCTGCCCATCGCCGTTGACGTCAGGCAAAATCTTCAAAAGGCCGTGGAAGATTTCGAACAAGCCGCCACGAACGACGTCGATGGTGGACACGGTGTCATCGGTATTGGCGGGTTCCGCTGCTGCAATCAACGCGTTCCGAACCTCGTGGCGGAAAGTACCAATAAAGTCGGCTTCGGTCTTGAGCTTGTCGCCGATCAGTGGAATCGGAATGCCGAAGATATCCCCCGAAAGGACATCTTGGATTGTGCCCAACACGCCATCCTCGAATGGATTCCCGGTAGGATCACCCGCACCGCCAGCGATCAGAGTGACGATGTCCACGTTGTCCAACAATGAGAACAGACCAATCGAGCCCTTGATGCTAGGTGAGATGACCTGCAGGCTCTCTTTGACCGCGTTAAAGTCGCCAACGGAAACGTTCAGGCTATTGTCGGAGATGCCGTCGCCGTTGCGGTCTTCCGTGGTACCGCCCATGGGAATGTCTTCGGTGGGGAAGTAGAGCGGCAGGTCGACTACCAGAGTGCCCGAGTGCTGCGTGTCCAAACCATTGGACAGCTCTTGGGGGCTGTCGGCCAAATCCGGGAAGACGCTATATCGGCCATCCCCCGAACCCAGTTCACCGGTGTCAACGTTGTCGGGTTCGAAGCTGAAATGAAATGTGGCTGGAATCAGGTTGCCATTCTCATCGACGCCGTCGTTGATGGCAATCGTGCCGAAGACGCCCTCATCCGGATTACCCACGCTGATCCCAACCTTTTGCAGAGGCGATCCGTTCGCCGTCAGAACACTCTTCAAGGCGTCGACGATCTTGTTGTTTTCGCCCAGAAGGTCATTCAAATCGTCGAACAGCGAGTCGAGGTTGATGTCCAAGTCGAGACTGAGCTGGTCGGCACTCAGCAGGACATCCAAGGTCACTTGCGAATCATCGGTTACGAAAACGGCGGAACCAAGATTCTGCGTTGGATCAAAGCCGATCTTGAAATCAATGCGTCCCTCAACCGAGAAATCGACTACGCCCGCACCATCGACCTGGAGCAGATTCGCCGCGCCCTCAAACAGGCTCTTCAGTTCCGGGTTCGTGATCTGGTCCGCCAGCTGTAGCAGGCTGAAACTAAAGGCCAGGTCCTCACCGCTGAAGGAGATGTTCTTGCCCAAGTCAAGGACCACGGCGGAACCTTCGAGCAACAAGTCCACATGCTCATTGCGATCTACATCGACAGTGATCGTTGCGGCCACTCCTGTGGCATCGACCAAATCAGACGACGAGACGACCACCATCGGAACGCTCTCGGCATTGCCGTTTGCATCGACCAATCTAACAACCCAAGGATCGTCGACCGAACCGCTGCCAGTGACGGTGACGGTTGAAGTGCCGATCGAATTGAACGATGGCGATCCCTGGAAGGCTGTGACAATCTCATCCGTCGTGGCGCCCAGTGCAATCGTGATCAGGTCCGCCGCACCGTCGACCTGCAATTGCATGCTGGTGCCGTCGACCGCGTTGTGGGAAATTTCCAGGAATTGGGTTTCATCGATATCGAGAACCCGCTCTAGGAACGACTCGGCAGTCGCCAGCTCTCGGGTGACGTTGCTTGATGTTGGTTCGGAAATGGAAAAGGTCGCGGCGTTACCGTCAGCATCCATCGCGCCGTTTGTAACGACCGTCAAGTCTGCCACATTGGAGCTGTCGTAGATCGTGTCGGAGGTGATGATCGCCAAGTCCGTGTTGTCATCGACCATGTTATTGGTGACAACCGTGATAGTTGGCACGACAACGCGACTGCCTTCGCTGTCGGTGAAAGATATCTGCCACGGATCACCCACGGTGCCCAAGCCGAGAACTGTTACAGTCAGACCCTGCGTCGAAGACAGACCTTCGAGGGCCATCCTCAGATGATCGGCGGTATCCGTTGCGTTCAACGTGAAGGTTTGAGTATTGTCGTCGCCGAGGTGGAGGACGGCGCTGCCGCTCGCACCGTTGTGCGACAGTTCGTAAATCGCGAACCGTATCTGCCACGGAGCAAGCTCAGTCCCTTCGCCCGTGACTTCCACGGTGCGACCGAGGTTCTGAATAGAGGTCAGCTTGGCAATGGCATTGCGCAGGTCATCACCAGTTACCGCCAGAGGGTTGGCATCGTCGCCGAAATCCAGAACAAAGGACTCACTATCCCCATCGAACTCCAGAGTCACCAGGCCGGTCGCTGCATTGTGCCAGACGAGTTGTGCGTCGGGAGCGATCACGGTGAAGGTCGCGGCGGCAGTTGACCAAGTGTAGGTAACCGTTGCCGTTTGCTTGTTGGTGTTCTCCGCACTGTTGTTGGAGACGGTGATGTCAGGAACCGGGATTCGTGCGCCGTTGCTGTCGCTGAAGTTGATCAGCCACGGGTCCTCTTGTGACCCCGAACCGGTGACGGTGACAGTGAGGTTCTGGCTCTGGATAGCCTGTAGTTCGCTGATCTCTTTCGCTAATTTGTTTGCCGAAATCACGTTGGTGTCAAAGTCCAGCGTGAAGGATCCCGACCCGTCGAGATTCAAATCAAAGCTACCCGAGACAGCATCATGCCATAGCGAATACGTATGGTGCACCAGATTGTTGGTGACGACTTCGAGAGGTGGAGTATCGACACCGCCATTGGCGTTGTTCAGGCGAACCTTCCAAGGATCAGCAAGAGTCCCGCTGCCGTCGACCTTCGCGGTCAAGCTCGCGCTGGAGATCGACTGCAGCGAGTTGATGGCGTTCTCAAGTTTTGTCGCTGTGATCTGGCCGGTGTTATCGATGTCGAAGGAGAATGTCTCCGATTCCCCTTGGAACTGCAGTGTGACTGTCCCGCCATCCGCGTTGTGCCAAAGCGTTTGTGATTGAGCTGATTCGAGTTCTTCGACAAACGCCAATCCTGCACGGATGTCCTTGAGAGCGATGTCGAGATAATCGTTCAGCAGCGGCATTGCGGCGACGGTGTCCGGGTGCGCTAATGCCTCCTTCTCAATCCAGTCCACAGCCGACTTGATCCCAGCGACGATCTCGTCGATGCTCAGGTTGGCGATGTCGTTGAGACTGGGCAGTTGGGCGATCAGATCCGAAAGATCGCCAAACAAATCATCGGTATAGAATTTCAGCTCGGTCTGTGCCGCTGTGACATCGTGAAGAGCTACCGCAACCGGCAGATCGGCTTCGAGGGTCGATTTTGTGGCGGTGAGATCGATGAGTGCTGTGAAGCCCTGATCACGAAGTTCGGCGAGCGAAGCGATCGTGCTCCCGTCGTTATTGATGGCAAAACTGAGTGCGGCGTCCAAGTCGATCTCGGCATCGTCGATTAGCCCTTTGAGCGGACCGTAACCGAGTTCCAAGTCAAGATTCTGTGCGCTGAGCGTTCCTTCAACGGTCAGGTCGTCGAGTTCGATGAAGATCTCGTCGAAGGTGATGCCATCTTCCAGGCTGCCCAAGTCGACGCCGAGTTTGAAGTCGGCTGACAGCGAGCCGCCGAGTTCCAGTTGACCAGAGATGTCAACAGTGACCGACTCGGGTAACCCCACATGGGTCCGCAAAAACGTTTCCAATTCCATCAGGTCGAGCGGACCAGAATTGCCCGAAACAGTAAAGTTGAATCCGACGAAGAATTGGTTGTTGTCGTAGGAAAGCGAAACCAGACGGTTGTCGTTGTATTTGGCAAGCGGACCATCATCCTCCGTGAGCGCCAGCATCTGGGCGTACGTGGACGGCATTCCGACGGCGTCAGAAAAATCGTCGTCGGAAGAGGATGTGGTTAAGCCGCGTGCCGAAAGCGAGGCAGCAACTTGCGGGATCGCAGGGTCCAGACTGGGGTCGGTCAGATCTGTCGACAGGACTCCGCGCCCCACCTCTGCATCGCTAGCTCCGGCCAGTGCTGCTATTGTCGCCGCTGTGACATTCGCAACATCGAACGTTGCTGGATCGGTAAAGGTGATAATCCATCCCGTCTCGCCGGTGGCTTCATCGAAATCGAATGACACAGTGACATCGGTGAACTGGTCCAACGCCTCCAACTGCTTCTCGAAATCGGCTGCCGAAGTCTCATAATCGACCATGACCTGTTCTTGCTGTCCCGCCGGTCCGAAGGCCAGTGTGAACGAACCATACGTCGCGTTATGGAGAATGCCGATTTCGTTGGTTTGCAGCGAAGTGAAGCTGATGTCCGCACGGACAACGGTGAGACCTACCGAGCTGAGTCGTTGGTAAGCGGCCAGAACGTCCGGGTCATTCGAATTCGCAAAATCCGTTTCGGTACTGTTCGCCAGCGTTTCGCGATCGTTATCCAGAACTCCCAACAAGTCGGCACTGACGAATGCTTCCGCGAGCATACCTTTGTCGGTATCGGCGGCTGACGTTGTGGCCAGATCCAAGCCCAAATCGGTGAGGCGCTGGCTCGCTTCGGTTGGATCGATTCCTGTATCCACGAGGCGGTCCCGATCGCCTTTCAAATCGATGTACTGGTTCTGGTCGATGACCTGCAGTGCCAACGACTCGTCGTCGGCGTAGGCGTTCAGTCCGAAAGCTGCCAGGCCGTCGAAGGCATCCAGCAGGGTCTGATCGGCCGATTGCACGGCCAACAATGCTGTCACGACGGAGTTGATCTGGTCGGTCCCAAGGAATGCGGTGCCGATGCCAACATCGCCGTCGTGCACGGCAACATCGTCGAGAATTGTCGTGAACGGGGTGACATCGAGAACGCCATCGTCGTTCGTGTCGAGATCGTCGCCCTCGCTCCCGGTGAAATCCTCCACAAGAAGTATCGTAGTGGTTCCATCCTGGAATTGATCGGTGAGGAAGCCAGTGCTGAAGTATCCGTTGCTGTCGGTCGTCCCAACAGTAATTGCTTTGTCGATGACGCCAAGTTGCCCCTCGTTGCCATTGATTGTCAGAATCGTGAAGCTGGAGTAGTCAACATTGGGAATGCCGTGGAGTTCGATAAACTCGTGCGTGTCGTTCCCGGCGTGGTTGAGCACAAACTCATTGATCTTGAGTCGATCTGAAGTCGACACATCAGGGACTTGGACGACCGCTTGATTGTCGGCAAGGGGAGTGTTGAGGGCTTCTCCGGCCACCGGCGTTCCAGTGAAGCCAGGTAGTCCCTCGCCATCGAAATCGTTCCGCAGCCAGTCTGTCACGCTGTCGGTGTCGATCGCATTTGGAATTCGCGACGCCCCGCCCGGTTTAGTCGCGTCCAAACCATCGAAATTCGGAGTCAACACGGTCGTCGAGTAGACCAGATCGCCTGCGCCAAACGTCCCAACCAAATCGCCATCAAGCCCACGCGAGGTGAGCAGCCGTTTTGCGCTCACCAATTCGTCCTCGACGGCGGAAATAATGTCGGTCAGCGAATCGCGATCAGCTTTCGCCTGATCGATGGCCGCATCGTCGCTCAGCGTCGCCAAGATTTCGGTGTCGTTCGACCTGCCGCTGAGACCCTGAGATTCCAAGCGAAAGCTGGCTTGCAGCAGGTTGATGGCCATCGTCGCAGCTTGCTCATCGTCGTCGTCTAGATCGGTGACCTTCGAGTCGGTCAACTCGGGCAGGTTGGTGGCGGACGTCGGGATGTCGTCAACCACACCAAGTTCGACGAGCGCCGAACCGAGCTGAAATCGCAGCGATTCTTCAGGCTCCGTGCCGTGCGAGAGGTACTCATTGGCAGCCAGGCCACCGCTGAGAGGCTGCGTTCGCAGCGAGTCCACGATATCGTCGACGGTGCTGGTTCGGTCGAAGCCATTGTCCGTCAGGGTCTTCATGTTGTTGACGAAATCAATGTTGTCCAGCAGAGTCTGCCGTTGGCTGACCAAATCTTGATAGGTTTGATCTCCAGTCGCCAAAGCAACCGCGAGGTCGGCATCGGTTGAGCTGCTG
>CAYYUU010000519.1:0-5901 GCA_964474955.1 uncultured Alcaligenaceae bacterium
GTGATGGATTTGCAGTACCACGGTCGGAGGGACCTGGCCAAGGTCTTGGTGGACGCATATGTCGACGCCGCAAACGATCACAATGGCCGAACCCTCGGTCCCTTCTATTGTGCCTATCGCGCTATTGTTCGTGCGAAGGTCGAAGGCATGAAGGCGGCGGAGCCAGAGGTCCCGCCAGAGGACCGCGAACAAGCTCTGCAGGAGGCTCGGGCACATTGGTTGTTGGCTCTCGTGGAACTCGATGAGCCCAGCGACACGCCGTGCGTCTTGCTCATCGGCGGACTCCCCGGAACTGGAAAATCCACATTGGCCCGTTCGGTAGCCCAGTCGCACAACTTTCAGTTGTTGCGAACCGACGTCGTGCGAAAGGAACTCGCCGGTGCGGAAGGTCAACACCTCTCGGAGGACTACTACACCCCCGAGTGGAACGAGAAGACTTATGACGAATGTCTCCGCCGCACCGAACGATGGCTTTTCGAAGGCCAGCGCGTCCTGGTCGATGCGAGTTTCCGAGAAGAGAAGCGACGACAGATATTCATTCAACTCGCCAAGCGATGGGGAGTCCCGATCTTGTTTCTCCACTGTGAGGCACCGTCCGAAATAATCCGTCAACGGCTTGAGAAGCGTGTCGGTGATGCGTCCGATGCCGACTGGGACGTCTTCCTTCGTGCCGAGGAGTTGTGGCAAGCCCCCAGCCCCGCCACAACCCGTGTGACCGAACGTATCGATACCAATGGCACGCCGGAACAAGTTGTCCAAAAGGCCGAAACGGTATTGCGACACCGAAGACTGATTGACACGTTCTCGCCGGACGCGGGTGTGCCTTGACGTCCGATTGCGGTTTTTGAAGAATGAAAATATATAATCGTGCCCCACTTGACATACTCATCCCGAAATCCCGAAGGGAGGCCGCACGTGATTGGTAGCATTCTCGTTGGCCTGGACGGATCAAAATATAGTCGGAAAGCGACAGAGCTGGCCATCCGATGGTCGCAACGCGGAGACAAGGTCACGTTGATCGGTGCGGGCATCGTCGACGAACCGACGATTGCCCAAGGCGAACTTGTCCCCCTGGGCGGCAGCGCTTTCAAAGAACATCGGGACGAATTTCGCCTCCAAGACGCGAGGAAAAAAGTCGCCGGTTTCTTGGACGAATTTTCGACCGCGTGCAAGGCCGCCAAGGTCCCGCATCAAATGCGGACTCTCACCGGCGACCCAGATGACGCACTGTTCTTCGCTGCCCAGGAGTGTGACGTCGTGGCGATGGGACAACACACCTATTTCCATTTCGAGACCGACGACGCTCCTTGTGATACGCTCGCGAAAGTCTTACGCAGAACGGTTCGCCCTGTCGTCACCGTCCCGGAGAACGGTCTCGACAGCGATGTCGTGATGATTGCCTACGACGCAACTTTGCAAGCGGCCCGCGCACTGCAAGTGTTCCGGGCCGTCGGACTCGAACAAATCCACAAAGTCCACGTCGTCTCCGTCGACCATGACAAGGGCATAGCCCACCGGAATGTCGAGTTGGCCGGACGGTTCCTTTCGCACCAACAGATCGACTATACGCTCCATCCGGTCGTGTCCGACCGGTCGGTGGCCGACATCTTGCTGGAACAAGCCGACATACTCAAGGCCGGTCTCGTCGTCATGGGAGCTTACGGGTCCTGGCAAATCTCAGAGTTTTTCTTCGGTTCGGTCACCAAAAAGATGCTCGCGAGCACCAGGGTCCCGATATTCTTGTACCACTAACGAACGACCGAAACCGAGAAATCTGTCCGCTGGGCCCGGCAAGAAACTCGTCTGGACGTTTTTGTTTTTCTTTCGTTTCTTGGGAATCCCCGGCGTAACAGGTTTGATCGGTTTCGGTCCGTCCGGACCAATGATGTGCGGTTTTTGAAACACCGTTTTCTTATCGCCTTGTTCGCGCATCCACTTCTGAACCTTCGCTCGTAGGGCTTTCAACGCGGCTTGATATTTCGGGAGCGCCGCGAGGTTCTTCCTTTCGTGCGGATCGGCCTTGACGTCGTATAGTTCCTCCTTGGGCCGTTGATAATAACGCTGAACCACTCTCGCGGCTTGCTTGTCCTTCTTGGCTTCGAGAAGCCAGGATTGCCACACAATCAAACCACCTTTTCCTTGCGCCTTATCAATATGCGTTGTGTGTTGATACTTGGGATAGAGGTTCAATATATAGTGGAACTGTGGAGTTCTCACACAACGAATCGGATATACGTTCCACTTCCCATCACCGCTATGTGTTGCATATATCTCTTTGCGATGCGTTTTCGCATTCCCCAGAAGCACACTCTTGAACGATCGGCCATCAATTTTCTTTGGTGGCGCTCCACCTGCGACTTCAATTAACGTCGGAATGATATCAACCCAACTGATCATTGCATCTGTTTTCGTGTTCGCTGGAATCTTCCCTGGCCATGCGGCGATGAAAGGTGTGCGAACCCCCGCATCATATAAATTCCATTTGCCAAAAGGCCACTGGGCTCCGTGATCGCTCGTGTAGATGACCAGTACGTTGGGACCAAGTTTCCGTTGCACGAAGACATACACTTGTCCGAGTTGTCGATCGGCTTCGGTGATATCTGTGTAGTACCGGGCGCGGAACTCCCTGGCCGCGGGCGTATCCACGAAAGTCGGCGGTAGGTTGAGCTTCTTGGGATCGTAGTCTTTTTTCATGGGCCACGGGACGTGCGGTCGACGTGTCCCGACAAAGAGACAGATCGGTTTCTTGGCATTGCGAGTCTTCAGATACCTTGCAAGTTGTTTGACGTTGAGTTGTTTGCTCGCGTGGTCAAAGCCATATCGAATCGGATGCCACCCATGCGCGACCTTCCCAAACGCGGCGACATCATAACCAAGTTGCTTTAGGATTTGCGTCAGGATCGGAATACCTTTTCGCGGTTGCGTATGATTCGCTTCGGCCCCATTTCGAGCAGGCATCAACCCCGTGAAAAGTGCTGCCCGACTCGGTGCACAACTCGGCGAAGCCACAAACGCATGTGTAAACG
This sequence comes from uncultured Alcaligenaceae bacterium, assembly GCA_964474955.1. Taxonomy (GTDB): domain Bacteria; phylum Planctomycetota; class Planctomycetia; order Gemmatales; family Gemmataceae; genus CAYRFQ01. Next base: position 3,027 of record CAYYUU010000519.1, read on the forward strand.
TCATTCCGCGTTTTGCAAGCTTGGCCATGTTTGGAGTGCGGACGTCCGTGGCTCCGTAAACCGTCGAGTCCAGATATCCGTGGTCGTCGGAGAGAAACACGACGATGTTGGGACGATTTTTCTCGCCGGCGTTCGCCAAAGATGGCGAGAACAGAATGGTCAGGATAAGGAGAGCGGCTCTCGAATGATTCATTCGTTGACTCCGGTGGGGCCGAAAAGTTTATCTCACGATCTGTGACAATCGGCGATGGTTTCACCGATCCGCGATGTAGTTGTGCTTGCTAATCTGTGGGCAAAAATTTCCAGCTTGTACAATAAGGCGCGTGGATGTCGGATGCAACGAATGGGGTTCGAGAATTGGTCCGTGCTTGAATGACAGTACCACAAGAACGACTGGTGTTCCTTTGGTGGAACGTTCAGGATTTTGCCCACTACGATGCTTCGTGAAGAGCCGAAGAACGTTGGCCGAGTCAGGAATCTGCCTACGTGGAAAAACTACGTCGGGTTCTTAATTTCTTTCGCGACAATTTCGGTGACTGTTTACCAGACATTTTGACATTCGCTGAAATCATCGAGGAAGCGCTGGTTGAATTAGGCACCGGCCTTTGGAGGACATTCCGTTCCATTTTCTCTGGAGACTCACCCCGTCAGGTCTGAATTTCACGTCGGTGTACTGTTCAAAGACCCGCTCTGCGAGAACTGCGATATTCTCACAGGCAGTCGGGTCAGTTCAGCGACTCGACCGATGGCCAAATTCGAAGTTGGTTGGACACGACAACGGATCCGTTTTATGCGTGTCATTGGCCTGCATTTGAGGAGAGCAAGGCGACACGAATTCATTTGGCCGAAACCCTCAGTGAGGATATTTATGACTTCTTGCACCCAACGAAACTGAAGACATCCGAGTCTCCGTACGTCGTGGTGCTCGGGGACCTGAACGAGGAACCTCAAAGCGAATGTCTCACGAATTATTTGCATGCGGCGAGAGACCGTGGAACCTCTCCCCATCCTCTCCACTACACTGATCACGAAAAAAAACGAGTCAGACTTTATAATTGTGCGTGGCGCTACAATGGAGAAAGATTCCCGCACACCAGAGGAAGTTCAGTCAGTCTGGAAACCGCTGGCACTTACTACTCGCGGAAGAAAAAACTGTGGGTCACGTTCGATCACATCATCGGAAGCGGTCAATCGTTGGCAAACGAATTCCCTTATTTGAAAGAACAAAACGTGCGAGTGATTCATCATCCTCTCTTGTTTGGAACGGATTCGCGCCCGGAGAAATTTTCTTGGAACAGAAATACGGAAGCCGCAAGAGGGCTATCGGATCATTTACCCGTAACTGGAACCATTCAATTGAGTGAGGGAGAAGAGTAGTGGACTTCACGGCAACCCTTCGGAAAACACTCGCCGGACTGAGCGAACATACACAAATTGCAATTGCCGATCTCAACGAGCTTGTCGCTTCCCTTTCCGATGCCGTCTCCGCTGTGACGGGGAAAGGGATGGGTGGAATTGCAAGTCGTTGAAGAAAATGTTGATGGGATTGTATATAACTTTGTGTTAGTCCTACCTTCTAAGGACAAACCGGTCGATCTTTGTGTGTTCGAACTTGGTCCCACTGGCTATCCAATTCTCATTCAGCGGGGGCGCACAGCTAATCTCTCCGACAAAAAAGCACTTGAGGAATATTTGGGATCGATGATACAAGACCAAAATAGCCCGCTTGTCAGACATCTCATGTTCTATCAAAAGATGTCTGCAAAGGGGTAGACTGCCCAACCGTCCCGCGGGTGCATCGTCGAGAACAGCATTGATTCTCGGATGTGGTTTGACACCCGAATTAGAAACAGTCGGTGACGCCGAAAACAGTCACCGACTGCATGCCTGTCCTTCCACTTGCAATCCGGAGAAATACGCCCTCGCTTTACTGACCACTCTTTCCTGGTAACGGATGCCCGACCGTATTTTTCTTGTCGGCCTGGAACCCATTCCCATCGACATCCACGTAAATCGGATTGCTGACGGCGACGGGATTCTGTCTTCCCCAACTCGGCCCCATGACCTCCCCCAGCGTAGTTTTCTCGCCAACGGCCACGACGATGACATGTGTGTCCTTCGAAACCGCAATCGGAATCTTGTGTGCGAATCGCAGAGCTTTGTCCGTGAAGAGTTTCGGATGGGTTGTTCGCGTAAAGTTCAACTTCGGAGCGATGTTTCCATTGAGCAAAACCTGGACGCGATCGATGTCATACCAGTTTGCACAATAGACTTTCACGTCGAGCATTCCCTTTCCATCCTTGAGCCGCACGTCGTCACCGGGAATAGCCTTCCCAAGTTTCACGTCCATGAACGGAGCGGTACTCATCACGATGTGGCCCTTCTTCGAGTGCTTGACAATATCGAGCGGATCGATCTTGCCGGGAACTTTCGTATCGCAACGCACATAGTTCCGCAAGCCACCCGAGCCGTGATAGTTATAATGTGCGTCTGTGTTGACCACTCCAGGAATCCGATATCCCTGATTCGAAATTTGGAGCCAGTTGAAGATCGTAACATTTCGCTTGCGACGACGAGATCGACGAAACGGCTCCATATCCAGAATTTGGTGGATCGGGTGGACCTCGATCACGTCCATGTACTGGAAGCCTTTCTTGTATCCCCCATCGAGTTTGCCGTCGCCGTTCTTGTCGAAGAAAAGCCAACCGATGTCCGGGTGGTTTTGTTGAACCAGACGCTCGGCCTTTGGATCGCCCCAGGTCGCAAGTCTTCGGATTTGCACCTCGGGGCTCACGTCGGTTCGTGGTCCGCCTCCGTCTTGGGTGCGTGGTATCATCTTCTACGGGAACGCATTCTGATGATTCAACGGCAGCGG
>CAYYUU010000520.1:0-5887 GCA_964474955.1 uncultured Alcaligenaceae bacterium
GGAATCAAGCGACTGGGCAGTGGCGGCGGACGTAGGAAAGTGCTCTGCAGCTTCGTCCCTATCCGATTGCGACGTTATCGATGATTGCCACAAATTGGCCGGTCGTTTCGTCGTGCCGGGAAAACATCCCACTCTCGTTGACGTAAAACAACCCGTCAACGGTAACTTGGTTTTGGGCCAGTGCCCGCGATACGACCGGACGGGCTTTCAGGAGCTGTAACTGCTCAATCAAGTGGTTACGCGCATCCTGATTGCGCTTTTGGCCTCGATGCACCCGGGCGAGAAAGTTCGAGGGGGCCAATTCACTTTCGGACTCTTCTGGTGCCGAGCCGTGACACTGGGAGTGACCGCAAAGAACAATTTCGGAAACGCCAAGTTCTGTCAATGCAAAATCGACCGCGTCGCCCACGTCTGGATCAGAACTCGTTAGGTTTCGTAACACAAGTGCCGAGTAATGGTTTCGAACGTGCCTGGCTACCCCGTCCATACTGGCATCCCAGCACAGAATCCACAACTGGCTCGGAGGGCTGGAGTGTTGCGAGCCCATCCATTGATCGCGAAGTTCTTGAATCCACTGATTCGTGTATGATGGCGTGGTAGTATTTCTCATCGCAAATTCTCCTTCGAGTTATTTCTCAGACGTTAGGGAATGGATTCCGTTTCGGCTGTCGTGGAAAGGACGTTCCTAAGCCAAGGTAGCCTCAAGGGACCCGAGAGCGTCTTCCTTCCAACCTATTTGGGTGTGGTGATACAACTGGCCATGTTCCAAAACGGTCAGAGATATCCAACCGTTGACGACCAAGTCACGGACGTGGTCATGGGTCTGTAAAACGATCATGACCTTATCTCGTGGGGCCTCAACGATGACGGACAACCGCAATGGTTCGTGCTGAAACTGCTCCTCATCATGAACGGACTGCCAGGGTAAACCTGTCTTGAGATCTCCGGCATTTCCTTCGAGGATGCCCAGCTTGCCGACCACGTTGTGAATCGTCTTGTTGCCGCTGCCGAAATTGGCGTTGTCCACGGCAGAAGCGTAGTATTGCATGTTGATCCAATTGGCGACGACGACCGGGGCGGTCAGGATCAGCTCCAGTACTTTTCCTTCCGGATCCTTCTCGTGATCGTAATCGTGCAAAAACGTTCGGCCGTTGAGGTCGAGCCCGGACGTGCGAGTTCGCGGCGCGGCGATGAAGGCGGCGTTGCCTGCGAGCCCCCATTCCGGTCGCACCTCCGCCCAGTCGCGGCTGCGTGAGGGTACTTGTTCCTGCGAAATGCCTCCCATCCGCAAAGCCCGCTCCGCTCGAGTCAGGTTGGTGGCCTGGGTGGTCCACCTCTGCAAGTCGGCAATGTCGTGGGCGTGGGACGTTGGCAAGTCCTCGAGGTCCAGGAACTGGATGCCATCGGTCGTGGTGTTGTGTACGGCAGCGACGAAGTGAGTGTCGTCGGGGACGGTAATTCCGCGTGAGCGCAATTCCTCTCGGACGTCGGGATCGTTGAACAACTGGGCCGCCAAACGGGCGTTGGGTTCGCCTGAGTGACCACCGCAGGCTCCACAATCCAATCCCGCCTTATACGGGTTGTTCACCGTTTCGCTCCCGTGCCCGCAGAGGACGACCAAACGTGCAAACCCTTCCGTGAGGCCGAGATTTCGTAGGGTGCCTTCGGCCAAAGCGATTCGTTGTTCGAAAGTCAGACCCGCGGTCTCTATCGCTTCGAGGTCGGGACGCAAGTGCACTTGCGGTGCCCCCGAGAGGCCGTCGGAGTCGGCTGGGGAAATGGGGCGAGTCCAACCGAACGCGTTGGAGATCAGACGACCGGCATACCACAACCCGAACGATTCCACGAACGAGAAACACGAGGCCGCCGACGATTGGAATGTCTTCCACACTTTTCGAAATAAACGGACGTGGTTGCGTTTTGTCGCCAACTCCCGTCTCCGCGATGGATCGATCGGTTGCTCCTCGATGGTCACACTCGGGGCAATCAAGACCGGGCACTGGGCCACCCCTTTGGAGGACCCAAACCGGACGTACTCGATGGGCATCCCAAAAAAACCGGCAAACCCATAGGTCTGCACTTGGTGGCTGGTGGCCTCCAAGTGTCGGCGGAAGACTTCCGACCGCACGTCAATGCAGAACACCATCTGAGCTGCCTTGCGGGAGTTGGGAGTTTTCGGGGTATGTCCGTTGGACGCCAGTTGTCGACAGAGTTTGGCCCGGTAAGAGTGTTCGCTCGCGACCAACAGTAGGTAGCGCATGAGCACTCCGTGGTCCGGTCCGAACGACGTCCCGTCTGGCCTCCCGAGCAGGGAAAATTCCCGGAGGGCCGTTTCCCCGAGTGTTTTCATGAGACCAACGTCGTAGGCCAGGCGTATGGCGAGTAGTCCGGTGAGGTCGGTGTCCTGTTCCCCCTTCATCTCGGCCTGCCGAACTCGATACCTCACGTACGAAGCCCATCCATTGACCGAGTACGCTTGGCACAGGAAGAACTCGACCCGGTGGGCAGATGGAATGTTGCCTTCCGCCAGGAGGAAGTCGATGGCTTCCTCGGGGCTGGTTGGCAACCCGGACACGAAGGTCCGAAACCCGTGGGCGCCCAAACAATCCATACGCATGTCGAAGGCCATCGCCTCCCGCCAGGCCTCGTACAACGGCAAGTGTTTCCAGGGGCTCGGCCAGATGGACTGCCCGTCGTCATAATGAGCGGCACAGTGGCGAGAAATTTCTTCGACGACGTTCTTGGCCCAGTCACTACCCCTGGCCAGGTCAATTCGTTCTGCCGCCGTCCAGAAGAGACGTCCTTGGTCCGTGTGGACTTTCTCGACTGATGCCTGTTCGAGCGTCTGCAGCACGTCCTCCAGGGTCGTGTCGGCATAAGACTCCGTGTGGGCTTGCTGGCAGAAATCCAGCGCGGCGGCCACATCGACCCGAGAGAAAGTCCCCTTTTGGAATTCCTTTTGATAGTGAGTAAGCGGTAACAATACGTCACAGGACCGTACCGAACGCAACACCTTGCGTGTCTCTAGAAGGTCTCGATCGGCCAACCCGCCGAACGGATTCACGGCCACGAAGTCGGCCAACGGCCATAAGGGCGTGACGAAATCGTGGACCTTTCGTAATGCCTCGGCAAGAATATTTTTCGACCAAGAAGTTCTGGTCGTTTGTGGCCCTTCCTGATCCGCGAGGGACGTTGTGAGTGGACGCGTTTGCTCCAAGGTTTCCAACATGACGGTTTATCCTTCTTCCAAAAGAGATTTCCGAACAGACGTCATTCCAACGCCACCGCACTTTACGCCTTCTTCCAGACCAACAAGGTCAAGTTGCGGGCCATAATGTCCACGTAGAAACCGTTGCTGGCATGAACGTACAGCCAACGGAACTTGGTCGGCTGCCACCCCGTGGTCAGCATGGCTTGGAGGGCGAAGACGAACAAGAATCCGAGCGCGACCAGACCCAAGATCAAGAAGGACAAACCGCTCGACGTCGGATGGGGTACCGTCGAGCCCAACAGATGGGAGAAGATGAAGTAGGCACCAAAGTAACCGGCACACGCAAGAATGGCCGTAAAGACTGTTCGCAAGCTGACGACGAACGAACAAGTTTTGAGGCCCGTCCACAGCAATTGGACGAGGGCAACTGTGAGGATGAATACCAGCACTGGGCCTCCCGAGTTGACCTTGTCCGAGAGGCCGAAAAGGTAAGCCGCAGTCGTCGTCATCACGACCCCAAGGACAACCGACGCAATCAGCAAGCCAGACGCCGAAGACACCGACAACCTGTCAGCTGGTCGGACTGTAAACCGGTCCGGTCCACCGTCCAACCCACTCCCGGAACTGAGGAAGGCATGAGCTTTGTACAGGGAGTGAGCCACGATGTGCAATAGAGCCGCGGTAAATGCTCCGAGCCCGCATTGCAGCATCATGAACCCCATCTGGGCGATCGTGGAATAGGCCAAAGACCGTTTGATGCTCGTTTGGGTCAACATCACGACGGACGCGAAGATTGCCGTGAAAGCCCCGACGACGGCCAGGAGATCGAGGGCCAAAGGAGACAAAACGATCAACGGGCTCAGACGAAGTATGAGAAACCCACCAGCGTTAATGATCCCCGCGTGCATGAGAGCTGAGACCGGCGTCGGGGCCTCCATGGTGTCCGGCAACCAACTGTGGACGGGGAATTGGGCCGACTTGGTCATTGCCCCGACCACATACAAGACACCAATCAACGTCGTTATCCACCCACCGGCAGAATCCGCAAGTTGTTCGGCACCGGCGAACACCTCACTGAATTCGAACGAACCGAAGGTTCGGTAGGTCAACGCCAACGCGCACACCAACATGACGTCACCTATCCGGCTTATGAGGAACTTTTTGCGGGCAGCCAACCGGGCGGCCGGGCGCTCGTCGTAATGGGTGAGCAATTTATGCAATCCTAAACTGGTCAACACCCAGGCAGCCGTGAACAACAGTAAGTTGCCCGACACGACCAACAACAGCACGGCTCCAAGGGTGAAGGCGATCCAACGCAGGAACCGCCCTTGAGCCTGCTCCCCAAGCAAATATCGATCGGAATACCGGACGATGACCAGGCCAACAAAAGTAATGAGCACCATCATGATTGCGGCCAGGCTGTCGAAATGGATGCTCACCCGAATCGGAGCACTTTCTATGGCCAAGAGTACGGCACGCATGGGACCGAATACCATCACGCAGACGGCGGCCCCAACTGCTCCGAGAAAACCGAAGGTGACGACCAACCAGCTGAACCACCGCATCCAAACCGAATGACGGTTCGCCCATCGTTCGGGGACCAGTCCACACAAGAAATGGCCGACGACCACGCCGACGACTACCCACAATGCCACGCTCATTCTGTCCAACCCCCCCACTTCGAAATAACTCCGTTGGCGAACAACACACGAATTTTTATACACGAATTAAATTTCGTCAATTCCATTTCGTATATTTCGGCCAAGGAACTTCTCGTCTTGAGGGAAGTCGAGAAGTCTGGGAAGAAACGTGTCTTTCGATCCGCGATTGAAATGTCGTCTGTTTGGCATTATCTTTTAGTTATGGGAAGTGAACAAACACACCGGTGGTGCCTACAATGTCTCCAACCAACGCCAACAACCCATCCAACCCGCGCACGACGAAATCTCCCCAAACCCGACCAACTGCTCCGGCTGACGCCGAAGTGCATTGGACGTTTCTTTCCAACCACTCCCACGTGTTGATCCTCATCAAGCAAGACCCTTCGATGGTCATTCGTGAGATCGCGGCGCGAGTTGGCATTACCGAGCGGGCGGTGCAACGGATCATCGCGGATTTGGAGAAAGAAGGATTTTTGGAACGCAAGAAACTCGGGCGACAGAACCATTATCGCGTTCTGGACGACAAGCCCCTCCGCCACACGATTGAAGCCCACAGGACCGTGGGCGATTTGCTGAATCTGATTATTGGCGAGAGTTGACTTCGCTAGTTGGAGGTGTGCCGAGAATATTCCCTTGGGTCGATCTCCATTCCAAGGGATAAGGACAAAACAATGGTTTCCTCAAATGCCAAAGTTACCAGAACTGGATGACCTCAACTTATGAATAGCCCAGCACAGTTATTGTGGCTTGAATCAATTCCTCGGCGTTGACTACACAATGCCAAGACTTCTAACGACTCTTCCGGGAGACATCGCACTCTCCCAACACAGATTCTGCTCAGGTGCTCGTCACCGGCAAAACCCACTTGCACTTGGCGTCCCTCGGTGCGCATTGGATATTTGTGGGGGGTGTAAAGCCTGATCCCTGTCTGGCGTGACAAGGAAGGCGAACGCAGCCTTATTAACCCGACTAAACTAGGCCCAAATATTTTTATAAAGAAGGCGTCGCTGCGTAG
>CAYYUU010000521.1:0-5877 GCA_964474955.1 uncultured Alcaligenaceae bacterium
GCCCGTGAATACATCCCCGGCGCTGCGTGACCCTGAAAATAAATACTGTCGCCACCACCGGGCGCTTTCGGGCCCCGGAAGAAATGGTTAAACCCAATTTCGTAGAGCGTCGCCGATGACGCGAACGTCGAGATGTGTCCACCGAGGCCAGCAGAATTCTTGTTGCCGCGGACGACCATTGCCATGGCGTTCCAGCGGACCAGACTCTTGATTCGGCGTTCGATCTCACGCGACCCAGGAAACGGAGCTTGGCTCTCGGGAGGAATTGTGTTGATGTAAGGTGTCGTTGCCGTGAACGGAAGTTGGACGCCACGCCGGACGGCTTGCTGTTCGAGTTCGTGGAGCAGAAAACTGGCTCGGCTGCGACCACTCGTCTGGAGCACCGCGTTGAGCGACTCGAGCCATTCTCTGGTCTCGGCAACGTCGATGTCTCCGTTCGCGTCTCCTCCTTTTCCGAAATCACCAACAACGCGAGAGTTACTGGTCATTTCCTTTTGGTGAACCACGTCGGGCATTTTTTGTTTCCCCTATTGGTGAGCACGATTCTCATCTTCCTGGCGCTGTCATCGAACTGCGGATTGGGAAGCTGGATGGCTCGTCTCACTGTTCTGGTTTGCTTTTAGTGTTATGAGTGTGCGAACTCGCGAGTGTTTGGTTGGGTTGGTTCGGCAGGTCGTCCAAGCCGTCTGGTCGGCGAGTTCGTTGCTCGCAGGCCAGGACAGTTTACCGAAATGGCAAATTTTTCGTAGAATGAAAACGCCCCTTTAGAATACGGTGCTAGATTTTCTGAGCGTCTTACAAGATAATGTCATGATAGAGACTGCAAGCCCTGCCTGCCAGGGATGTTCGGGCAAGAGGGTAGCTGTCGGTCCGCCGGAAATTCTTGCCTTTTGCGCCCCACACCAGACTCATACCGGACCGGTCCGCTCGGCCAATCGACTCGTCTCGGGCCGGGAACAGTAGCGACACCCGGTTACTGTGCTACAATGCATGAGCAAGAGAGTAGCAGGTGTTTGATTCCTTGGAGGAACCTCGCGTGTGTGGGCGAGTGTGTCTTCCGGACTCGGTCTGAGATTCAGCGCAATCTCGTCTCCCAGGTCCCTTCCCTGGGTGCTGACTCACAACTACCACTTTTAGCATAGACGGTATCGTATGAGCGACGGTTCGACCGCATACCTTGTCGTTCGCCACGAAGATGGGTACGGCGACGTTTACCCACTCACGCCGACGGAACGCCTCACACTCGGGCGAGCGAGCACAAACCGTGTCGTCCTGAAGGACGAATTGTGCAGCCGCGAGCACGCCGAAGTGTTCTACGCAGATGGGCGGTGGCGACTTCGGGATTTGGACAGCCTCAACGGCACACGCGTCAACGGCGAGCCGCTGGAGGGCGAATGGGAGTTGAGCATCTGTGACGAAATCAACGCCGGGCGGGCGTATCTTCTTTTCGTCGAAGACATGTCGCAGCTGCCCGTCGTGTCAGGTCCAGCTGCCTCGGACAACGGCATCTCGATCAAAAAACGCCTCGGCCAAACTCGCTTCTTGACGAACGAGGTGACGAGGTCCGGACCAGCCAATCAAGAACCGCTCGACGACGAAGAACCGCCCGAAACGGTTTCCCGTCACAGCCTCAGTCAAGACCTCGCGCTGTTGTATCGATTGGCGTTGGACATGGGCTCGGCGAGTAATTACGAAGAGCTGACTCAGATCGTGCTCAATGGGTTGCTCGAATCGATCCCCGCGGAGGTCGGCGCGATCTTGTCGGTCAAGGAAGGCAACGAGTTGGAGGTCACGGCGTTCCGGCATCGCGACCCGAAGGTCAACACGTACGTCAAGGTATCCGACTTCGTGTCGAACGACGTGCTCACGCGGGGCGAGGCCGTCCTGGCCGAAGACGTTGCCCGGGATCGATACTTGCGGAATCGGGAAAGCCTCTCGGACATGGGAGCCAGTAGCCTCATCTGTGCCCCCGTCAGCTTCGACGATAAGTTGACTGGGTTGATCCACCTTTATTGCACAAACCCACTCAAGTCTTTAATGCCCGAAGACTTGGAGTTTACCGTCGCGGTCGCGAAACACCTTGGAGTGATCACGCATCAACTCGAGAAGCAAGAATCGCTTTCGAGCGAGAACCAGTCTCTGCGTCAGATGCTTCGAGTCGAAAGTGAGTTGGTCGGCGAAAGCAACACGATCCAGGAGATCGAATCACAAATAGCGCGTGTGGCTCAAACGAATGCGACGGTCTTGATTCGTGGCGAGAGCGGCGTTGGGAAGGAACTCGTGGCTCGTTCGATCCACTTCAACAGTCGTCGGAAGAGCGGCCCGTTCATTTGTCTGAATTGTGCCGCCATCACGGAAACGCTCCTCGAGAGCGAGCTGTTCGGCCACGAGAAAGGCGCGTTCACAGGTGCCACAGAGAAGAAAGTCGGGAAGTTCGAAGCGGCCAACAACGGAACGATCTTCCTCGACGAAATCGGCGAAATGACGGTCGCGACGCAAGCCAAACTTCTGCGCGTTTTAGAAGGGCACCCGTTCGAACGAGTAGGCGGTGGAACGCCGATTCGCGTCGACGTTCGGGTCGTTGCGGCGACAAACCAACCGCTGGAGCAGAATATTCAGGAAGGAACGTTCCGGCAGGATCTGTTCTACCGCCTACAGGTCGTGGAAATTCGTGTGCCGCCGCTGCGGACACGCAAGGCCGACGTCCCAATCTTGGCCGAGCACTTCTTGAAACGCTTCGCCCGAGAAACGGGCCGGAAAATTCGCGGCTTCACTCCGGCAGCCATCAAAGCCATGCAGCAATACCACTGGCCGGGGAACGTCCGCGAACTGAGGAACGTCGTGGAAAGGGCCGTTGCCCTCTCGCAGGGCTCGACGCTTGACGTGCAAGACATCTGGCTCTCTTCCCTCGACCCGAGCACTGCCGTTCCGCAAGCCAACGGGACCAACGAATACCACCCCAAGTCCCTCCGCGATGTCGAGAAGGAACACATCGCCGAAACGTTGAAGTTCACCGAATGGAACAAGAGTCAGGCAGCGGGAATATTGGAAATCGAGCGATCAACGCTGGACCGGAAGATCAAGAGCTATTCGCTCGAGAAAGGGAGTTGACTCTCCTGGATTGATATGCCAAGGACCGTCGGACAGGGTTCGTAATGGCAAATTGATTTCTGTCCAGTTTTTGGAGTTTGTCGTAGGTACACGCGAACCGCGTGTACCTACGCTACGCTCCCTGATAAACACGTCGCCATTTTATGGCTGCAGGTCAAAGTTAATCGTTTTCCCACCACGCGGCACTTCTTCGATCAGCGTAGTTTCCGAGTTGTACTTTGGCGGAATGACGATTTTGGGAGGAATTTCGTTCCCGTTCTCGTCTTCTCGTGGCGAGTAATAGATTTTCACCTTGTTTTTGCCAACTTTGGTCCCGTATTGATTCGCCTTGTACATCAAAGAATAGTAGCCGTTGTCGTCCGTCGTTGCAGTCCCGTAGCGACCACCTTCGACGGGGTGAAACTCGATCGTCGCCCCTTTGAGCGGCTGGCCATCGTATTTCACAGTCCCGGAAACGGAGGCCACATCCCCCGAGCCACATCCTGTGAGCAGAAAGCTGCCAACTAGAAACAGAAACCCCGCGGAGAGTGCGGGCTTATGTATTTTCCAGATCATGATCCTCTCGCCCAAAAAAGAACTCCCAGGGAGCGTAGTTTCTCGATGTCGAAAAGCCACGCTCCCTGGGAGAGTGAAAATCGAAACGCGATTGTGTTGGCGGCTTCGAGCAAATCCCGTTTGGTTTGAGCATATACTCAGTCCGTATTTCTTTGTAGAACAGGCAAGATGCCCTGCCTACGTGGAAACAGTTAGGATGCTGCTCATCAAGGCACGGAACCCGCTTGAGTCGCCCGGCTTAGAAGCTCGTAGGCTGCCCGTCATTTCGGATACCCAGTCGCTGGTAGGTCCCGAGGCTTGCTGGGTTATAGTTCTGGTTGTTGCTGTTGACGGCCCCGCCGCCCATGCTGAAATCAATGGTGTCCGAGATGAAGTAAACATGACCGTCACCGAAGAGGAAGTTCGCTCCGCCAGTGTGTCGGCTGCTGAACCCTTCGATGCATTGGTGGTTGCCGTTGTTGGCATGATTGAGCGGTCGGAAGACGGCGCCGAGCGTGTAATCATGACCTTGCGGGCCACCGCCCGCAGGATTGCGGTCACCAGCCCAGGCTCCCTGGGCACAACGTCGATCTCGTTCGCCCACTACGAACGTGTTGCTGGAGCCGTCCTCGATGCTCTCGATCGTGATTCCGATGCTTGTTCGGTAGATCACCCCATTATTCGTTCTGTCCGACACGTTGCCCGAACCGCAAACTGCGATGTAGTTCGATTTTGCGATGCGGAAGTTGTTGTTCAAGCCGTTGGCCCGCCCGTTAAAATGCCGACCACTCCCACCATTGAGACGTCCACCATCCATTAAAGGGTTGCGCCCATCGGAAGGACAGATGAACACGCTCAAGCGAGTTTGCAACAGTTGTCGGGCGAGACTTGGATTGCTGTTGATGAAATCGTGGAGCGTCCACTTTCGGTTTTCGGTCGGGTGGGCCTTTCCGACACCGAGTTGGTCCGCCAAGGCTCCTTGTTCGAGCTGAGGCAAGATTCGAGCGCCCCAGCCGAAGGATTCGATCTGGTTCTGGCCAAAAACGGCCTGGGTGTCGTAGCTGCCGGTGGGCAGTTCGAGGTGGACGTCTTGGTAGCTGTGCAACGCGATGCCGATTTGCTTCAAGTTGTTTGTGCAACTCATGCGGGAAGCAGCCTCTCGAACCTTTTGGACTGCAGGCAAGAGCAAGCCGATGAGGATGGCGATGATGGCGATGACAACAAGAAGCTCAATCAGGGTGAACGCCGAGCGCGTTCTCGAAGACGAAGACATGGATTCCTCCGGACATTGAATAGACAAGGACAAGTTACGGAGAGGGTAGCGCAAATGAGTTGGCCGGAAAACGAAATTCCTTGCCCACGGGTCTTTCCTCAATTGTTTCGCGGACGCTCGAGTCCTGAGGTTCGTTTGCGGCTCGGGAGAGGAGCAATCGGAACGTTAGAAACATTGAGAAATTTCGAGCCAAAGAATCCTTCTCGTGCAAAGCCATGTGCGGCAAACCCGAACACAAAAAAAGATGTTTGATTGTGTGTAAAGGGCCAACGATCCGAAATAGTGAGCGAATCTAAATCAATTCAAAGGGGCCGGAACTTTAACTAAAAGTCCGGACCCTCGTTCCACATCAAAGTAAGTCCATGACAAAACGAAGGGACAACCGAATCGCTCCAAAGATTTCCACCGAACGTTGACCACGGTCGTATTCGCCCAATTATCTCTCTGGTTCCCACTTTCTCGAGAGCTTCTCAAGAGAATGGGAGAGATTTGGATTCTGGCACCTCGCAAATCAACTCTACGAAGCCCTAAACTACCAAGGCGGAAACCTGTTGAAAATTCGAAAAGTACGCACCAAGTACGCATCCGCAGGTTCAACGTCACCTGGAGATAAGGCGAATGAGTGGGCGATTTGGGATCTATGAAAACAAACTTCCACATCCCGAAATGAGTCCGGAGACGCGGACTAGGTTTTATCGGGCAATCAGATGATGTCAGAACTATCAGATCTGGATGAACGGTGTTGTTTGTGTTTTTTCGCGTGCGAAAGCGCAAAACACAACTTGCATCCCGATAAACTTGAATAAGCTATAGGCAGATTTTCTGCGATTGGCGCCAAATGTCAAGGAAAAATATGAACACAAAGTGAAAATATTGAAAACTTTGTGGTGGTCTTTGTCAACATTAGTTCCAGATTTCTCACATTCGCGAGGCAAAACGATGCGGTCTTGAGTAATGGA
>CAYYUU010000522.1:0-5876 GCA_964474955.1 uncultured Alcaligenaceae bacterium
GGCCAAACGATCAAACTCAATCTCGGCAAAGACTTCCACGTCATGGGGTATTCGGGGAACGAAAAAGTCAATGCCCCACTCGTCTTCGTTGGCTACGGCATCACGGCCCCGGAAATCAAATACGACGACTACAAAGGCATTGACGTCAAAGGAAAAATCGTCGTTCTCCTGCGCAAGACGCCACGATGGGGCACGAAACTTGGCTTCGACGGAAAACGACAGCGAGAGCACGCCGATTTGCTCAGCCGCATGAAAAATGCCCTCGAACACAAAGCGGCTGGTTTCATTCTCGTCAACGACGATGCCGAAGCGGGCGACAAGTTGACTTCCTTCCAGCAACTCTCCAAGGCCAAGCCGAGTAGCATTCCGGCCATTCACGTCAAGCGTTCGGTCGTCGATCCGATTCTTCGATCGAGCCGGAACCAAAGTTTGTCGGACATCGAGAAGGCCATCGATCGCGACTTGAAATCTCGCAGCACTCCTCTCAAGGGTTGGTCTGCTACGATCCACACAAACACCAAACGGACCAAGGTCAAGAACGTCATCGGATATCTTCCGGGGTCCGGACCGTTGGCCAAGGAATACGTTGTCATTGGTGGGCATTATGATCACTTGGGGTACGGCGAACGTGGTTCGCGAGCCCGCAACAAGAAAGATCGAATGAAGATTCATTTCGGCGCCGACGACAACGCATCGGGGACAACTGGTGTGATCGAACTCGCCCGTCGATTCGGAAAGATGCCCAACCGCAAGGGCCGAACACTCGTCTTCATGGCCTTCAGCGCCGAGGAGAAGGGACTGCTCGGTTCGGCGTTTTATTGCAACCGGCAACCGCTATTCCCGCTCAAGAAGACGTTCGCCATGTTGAATCTGGACATGATCGGTCGAATGTCTCTGGACGCGAAGACCAAGCAAGGGCAAGTTCTCGTTCAAGGCGTAGGCACGGCCAAAGAACTCGACGGCATGCTCGAGAAGCTCAACAAGGAATACAACTTCAAGTTCACCAAGTCCAAGGGCGGCAACGGCCCGAGTGACCACAATTCGTTCTTCTTCAAGAGCATCCCGGTGATCTTCCTTTGGACCGGCGTTCACAAGAACTACCACCTGCCGACCGACACCGCCGAACGCATCAACTACGAGGACATGGTTCGTCTGATCAATTTGGCCGAAGACGTGGCGACCTACTTCCGCACGACCAAAGAGCCATTGAAGTTCGTCAAGGTCGTGAACCGCGGCTTCATCTCACTCCCCGGTGGCAAGGCCCAGACCGCTTCGCGGTCGAAAGTTCGGCTTCGGTTCGCCCCCGACTACACCTACGAAGGTGGCGACGGCATGCGGATCAGTCTCGTCGTTCCCGGCGGACCGGCAGCGAAGGCCGGACTCAAAGCCGGTGACGTCATTACAGAAATCCAGGGGAAACGGATTCGCAGCGTCCAACAGTACTCCAACTTCATCAACACAATGAAGAAGGGCACGGTCTTGACGATCAAGTTCGTCCGGAACAAGAAAGAGATGACGGTGAAAGCAAATCCGATTTACGGAAACTAATGGAGAAGTGTGTTCTGTCGTTGTTGGATATGTTCACCACGACCGTTGAAAATTTTTTTAGTGTCGCCTTTGGCTCCGCGAAAGGATGTGTGGCATTGAAGACTTTTCGCGGAGCGAAAAGCAACTATCTCCAAAAATTCAACACAAATCTACTTCGACAAATCCACGCAGATAATCTCTTTATCATTCCGAACATACATGTGTTTGTTGGCGAACGCTGGGGCCGTCCAAACGACCTTGCGGTCGGCCGCCGTATTGGTAGGCTCGATGACCTTCGCCCGGTCGATCTCTTCGAAGCCTTTTGGTGAGAGTTTCGCGATGACGAGTTCGCCGGCTTCGTTGAAGATCCAAAATCGATCGCCTTGCTTGACCAGGAAGGCGGTTCCGGAACCCCGGCGCCCGCGTTTGCCCATGTATTCGGCACTCTTCCACAAACGTTTGCCTTCGGGAAGTTTCAAGGCGTACATGGTTCCGCTTTGGTCGATCCCATACAGCACATCGTCGACAAGAAACGGCTGAACGTTGACCGGCGAAAAACCCTGACGGTTCTGTTTCCACATGACTTCCGCTTCGAGCTTCTTCTTCGACATTTTCACCAACATATTCTGATTGTTATAACCCGCAACGTAGAGATAGTTTTTATACTTCACGGGTGACATAATGATCGAACCAGATGTCGCTCGGTACGGGACCGACCAATACTCCTTGCCCGTCTTTGGGTTGACCGAACTCACGGCGTCCGGACGGGTAATTATCAGTTGTTCGATCCCGTTCGCCTTGATGATCGTGGGTGGAGAGTATCCCTGCGCTTTGGAATTGAGACTGGCCCACACTTGTTTCCCGGTATCTTTGTTGAACGCAACGGTGTGCGTCCCTTCTCCCCCCACGACACAAATGAGGGTATCGCCATAGATGAGCGGATGACTCGCATAGCCCCAAAGAGCCGCGGTCGTCTTATACTCCTTGCGAAGATCCTTGGACCATACCTTTTTTCCTTTGGTGGTATAGCAGAACAAGTTGCCCATCGCTCCGAGGAAGTAAACCTTGTCGCCCTCGACCGTCGGAGTACAACGTGGACCGCAGGGATAGGAAATCGCATAGGTCACCGGATACTCATGTTTCCAGAGAATCTTGCCGGTCTTCTCACTGAGGCACAGTACGCGCTCTTTCCCGGAGAACTTTCGACGACCAAAGTTTGAGGCGTAGATTTTCGCATCTGTGACGAAATCCATCAGGAAGACCTTGCCGTTGCTTATGGCCGGTCCGGCATATCCATACTCGATGGGGGTTCGCCAAAGGACCTTTGGGCCGCCTTTGGGAAACTTTTCCAACAATCCCGTCTCGCGCCAAACGTTATCGCGTTTCGGTCCCATCCATTGGGGCCAATCGTCCGCCGACGCGACGGGCACGCACCCCAAAACCAAAGCCAACACAAGTAACTTTTTCATTGGACGTCATTCCTTCCAAAAGTAGAAGTGGGTCACGATGTTGTAGACGACCGACCGCGAAAGTTGTTCAATCGATCGCCCCGACTACAGCGTTCTTTGTGTCAGCGTATGGAGTCCAAAGGTGGCGAGCAACTTGAACGCCACCTCCGGTTCCGTGTCCGCTTATGTTTTTGTTTTTCTTTTGGAGTGCGGCAGCTCGATGCCGTACTCCAAAAAAACAAAAGACAACGGCACTCGGAGAGTGCCTACTACTTGATTCACCCAGTTCTCAATCACGAACTCTGGCAAGAGCTAAGAAGCGACCGTTTCGCGAATCAACAAGAATAGCGCTGGGTCAGTGCTGCCACCAAGCCAACCATCGACGAGCATTCCATCGGCAGGCAAGCTACATCCTTCCCCCGGCACCATTTTCAAACCGATGACAGGATGATCGGGGAACGTCTGGAGAAATCGTTGGCCAAGTTCTTCGACCGTCGTTGGAGTGGAGATGGCATCCCGGTCGCCAGCGAGTTCTTGAGCCATCGTCCGCGGAGATAGGTTCAGGAAGGTGAGAACGACAGGTTCGAGGCCGAGGTTGATGAGGCCCGACAAACGCGACTTTTTCTTTTCTTGATCGGTGGGCCACGGCGTTTGCGGCGACAAGTTGAACGCCAACCCTGTGCGTCCATTCGTCGCGAAGTCCCAGCCAATTGTGCGTTCTCCGGGTTGGTTCGCCAAGAGATCCAACGTCGCTTCGCGGGGAACGGATATGTTTTTGAAATCCAAGAAGTTGCACACTTCGCAGGAGAATTCGTCGAATCCTTCGATACCGTTGGAACTCTCCCGCGATGCGGATAGGAATTCCCACCACAACGACAACAAATGCTGAGGCAATTGATAGATCGCGAAATAATCGGATAGGTGCTCCGAAGCGTCTTCGGGTGAGTCGTCGACAAGAATCCGTAATTCCTCTTCGGAAGCTGACCGCCATGGTTCTCGTGGGAAGAAACCACCTCCGGCCCTCTCGGTTCCCGGACTGATCAACACTCGGTCTGTCCAAGAAGTCGACAACGGAAAACGAGGGGCAATGGTAAGTCGGTAACCTGGCAAGAACTGCATGAAAGATTTCACTCAGAAGGCATTGGCGATCCGTCGGAGAGGGACTGATGCGGTTGGCGTTCGATGAAGTTGAGGACCACGTCGATGCACACTTTTTTATCGAGCCGACAAGAGAGTGTTTCGGTGGAAGCGAACGTGCCATTCTCAAAATACTTATTCCCGGGAAACCCGCCGCCACAAAATTCGAAGTATTCGCACGTCTCTTGACATTGCCGAATGCCCTCGGCGATGTCTCCTTCCAGAAGCTGATATTTCTCCGACGTCATGACGTCTTCGATGGTGTCCGTGGCGACATTCCCAAGAACGAAACGGCCATATTTCTGACTATCGATCCCTAACAGCTCCGGCGAATACGTGCAGAAATTGCCTGCGTAATCGACGCTCACAATTCCCCATGGTTTGTTTTCTTGGGTCCGCTCACCGGGCGCAAATCGACCGCCCAGGATTGCACCGGCACAGTTCTCGAATTCACGCAGACGCAGCGGCGGATCGATCGATTGACTCAGTTCGAGAAACCGCTCCAGAAACCGACGAAACCGACTTTCCATGCCGTGGCCTTGGAGTGACGTCGTCGTGTTCGGTCCTTCGACCTCTTCCATGTTGAAGGCGATGTTTGTCATTCCGTGGGCCAGATAAAAGTCGAACAACTCGTCCGGATAGTCCAGAGAGTCCCCCGTGATTACGGAGATGACGTGGTACGTAACGTTGTGTTTGTTGAGAAGTTCGACGCCACGCATCGCTTGTTCGAAAGTCCCGCGTCCCTGGCGAGTGCGCCGATAGCGGTCGTGTAAGAATTGCGGACCATCCACGCTCACGCCGATCTTTATGTCGTGTTCAAGGATGAACTCGCACCATTCCTCATCGATCAGCGTCGCATTCGTCTGGAAGGCGTGATCGATATGGACGGCGTCACGATTGTGTTTGTTGAGCAGCTCAAGCGAGTGCTTGTAAAAAGCGATCGGCACGACCAACGGTTCGCCCGCGTGCCACAGAAGTGTGAACGGTTCGCGAATGAGGCCGCTCTCGAAGACCCATCGAAACGTTTGCTCCAGCGTCTCGGCGGACATGCGTTTTGTGGATTGGCGATCCAGCAGATAACAATACGAGCAATCAATGTTGCAAAAGGGAGTCGGTTGGATGACCAATAACTCCAAAGGCCCGAGTGAGGTAGATGTGTGGTGATCAGAGATCATCTCGGCCCTTCCTCAGGATCGCCGCGGAAGTAAATTCCCGATTTTTCGATTTGAGGTATTTCGTAGGACAGGTTTGTAACCAGTCCGTGCCTTTTTTGAACAGGTTGCAAACCTGTCCTGCGGACAAAACAAACGAAATTTATTGCCGCGGCAACTTTAGAATCGGCGGAAGCCTCCTCTGCGGAATCCACCGTTTCGGAATCCGCCGTTTCGGAATCCGCCGTTTCGAAACGCACTATTTCGGAACCCACCACCGTTTCGGAAGGCGCTATTTCGGAACCCACCACCGTTTCGGAACCCGCCACCGTTTCGGAAGGCAGCGCGACGGAAACCTATTTCTGGAGGAGCGCACTCCTCTGAAGAATTGTCGGAGTCAGCCGCCGAGGCGAGTTGGTCGGCGCGTTCCTTCACTGTCTTTGGGTTGGGCTCATTGTTGTCGGGCTTCGGGTCACCTTTCACCTGGGAACTGGCGAGAACCATGCTTCCTGCAGCTCCGAGCAGGCCACCGAGAAATGTCTTCAAAAAGTCACGGCGTTCTTGTGAACACATTTTTAGGATTCCGTATGATGAGGGTCTGGGCTTAAAAATG
>CAYYUU010000523.1:0-5875 GCA_964474955.1 uncultured Alcaligenaceae bacterium
GATACGTCCTTAGTAAACTTGTTTCGCATCGGACGTCACAACCACGATCTTATCGAGGTCCAACATTTGGGCGTTAACCCGAACGATGATCTCTTCGAGCCCGCCAGGCTGCAAATTAATGTTCTGTCCGTTCCGATACGCCCGCACTACCTTTCCCGCGTGCAACTGCTTGGTCGCCAACCAGTAGAACCGCCTATGGTTTGCCAATCGCCAGACGATCCGAGTCGGCAACGGATCGCGAGTAAACTTGGCCATCCAAGGAATCGCGGGAGCGTCAGCCCCTCGCATCCCATGTCCTAAATTCGGATGAATTTTGGTCCAGTGGACATAGCCTTTCGGATCGTTCTTTTGCAACTCGTCGAGCCGTTCTCCCCACCGTTTGGCCGCTCGATTCCGACCATAGGCTTTGTCCTTCGCACCCATCTGAATGGAGAACGGTAAGTTTCGCAAGCTCAAAGGAGACGCACTATTGGGATGTCCCGCAACCATCGTCGCAGCGGCGAATCGATCCGCCATCCGCGGCGCCAGATAATAAACCCCGTCGCCACCTGCCGACACACCAATGAGGTACACCCGGTTTGGGTTCACGTCTTCAAACACAATCAGGTTCTCGATGAGCCGATCCAGAAAATCATCAACGTGGCCTTGGTGCCACATATTCCATGTGTCCGTCGGAGCACGAGGCGCGACGTAAACTCCTTCCTTCACGCGGTAATGTCGTTTGTGGATCGCCCACTCGCGATCATTGACTCTTTTCGTTGTGTTGCCGCCCCCGTGGAGTGTGATAAGGAGACTCCGACCCTCCTTGGGCTTCTTGCCGTGGACGCTGTAGTGAAATGGCATCTGCAACTTCCCACTCGTCAACTGTCGAACTTTCATCTCCTTGGCTCGGGTCTGCTTGATTCGCTGGACGTGATCGGCCCACAAGAGTTGTGCTGCTTGTCGCGCGTCCTTCAGCGTGAGCGCCACAGTCGCGAACTCTTGTTTGCCAAGTGTAGGCCGGTCGTCGCGTGTCGTTTTGAGATACTTCTTCAACTGGGCGACGGCGTGCAAGGACGCTTCGACATCGATGCCAGATTTCGCTTTCGGCTTCGTGGTTTCCTGCTTGTTTTTCTTGGTTGATTTAGTGTATCGATCGGTGACGTTGACGGCGTGGACGTAATCAATCGTGCGATCCCAAACCAAGGGGAACGTCACACCAGTTGGCTTGAAGCTGGTGGCATAGATGGCGTGCAAGCGATGGTCTCGTTTGGCCGTGGCCGCTCGCCCAGTGAACCAGCCATGGTCGAGCTTATCTCCGCTGGGCTCGGCGGCTCCAGTGAAGTGCCAACGACCGTCCCAAATTTCCACCCACGAATGGTTCCCGCTCTTGTTGGTCCAAAGCGGAGTCCCAGCCAACCTCGCGGGAACTCCCACCGCTCGACAAGCATCGATCAACACAATGGACAGGCCTGTACAAGACGCCATGCCTGCTTTGATCGTTTCGTAGGGACTCTGATCGGCCTTGGGACGCTTGCGAGAGAAGCGAACTTTCAAAATGCCGAATATCTTGCGGTTGAGGATAACAGCGGCTTCGGACGGCGACTTGGCTTTGGCCACCAGAGGTGCGAACCGCTTGTAAAAATCTTCCCGCCAATCGTCGCGCCGTTCATTGATGCTCGCATAGGGCAACACGTCGTTGAGAAAGATCTCTTTCGGAACTCGGTCTTTCCACGGAGCTTCATTCCAAGCCTTGTATGCATAGCGAACGTGTTTCAAAAGGAAATTTGCGGACAGAGTTTTCAAATCGCGATCAGGCATGTATGCGATGAGGAATTGAACGCCTTCTCGCTGCTCCTTTGGAGCGTCCTTGAGAGCTTTGCGGAGTTGGTCTGCGTTTTTGCCAGCACGGACAAGAGCTGCCTCCACTTTCTTCGGCAGATTGTCTTTGGTCCAAGCGAACGAATAGCAGCAGGTGAAAAGAACGAGGGCTATGAAAAACTTGCCAGATTTCATCATGTTCCAGTCCAGACGGGTTGAAATGCAGGTGGTGTCGGAGAGTATTCGATGTTACTCATTGTACCATTCGTTCCTGTCTCTGGCATGGACCAAAATCTGTGTGCTCCTCTGGATCGAAACAGTCTGTCTCCCCAAACAAAAACGGCCCCTCGAACGAAATTCGCTCAAGGGGCCGGTCCCGGTCATCCCACCAAGCCTTTCCAAACAATTTTACGGCACGTTGATGACAGTCTCTCCATTGATGGCCGAGTCTTCGCCGGCTCCACCGTCGAGGAAATCGGTGTCAGCGCCGCCGTTCATGGTGTCGTTGTCATCTCCGGCCAGTAAGGTGTCGTTCCCATTTCCACCCGAGAGCACGTCGTTGCCGTCACCACCAAGGAGGACGTCATTGCCATTCCCGGAGATCAGGATGTCATTGCCATCACCACCCGAGATGAAATCATTCCCGTCATTGGCAATGATGATGTCGCGTCCTTCTTCGCCGAGGAGGCCATCGTTGCCGAAACCACCTAAGAGAATGTCATTTCCGATACCACCACGGGCGATGAGAGCAACGCCGGCTTTCAACTTGGTCGCGTTGACAGTGTCGTCTCCGTCTCCGGTGTCAATTGTGACCGTCTGCAAGTTCGGAACACTGGTTAGGTCTTGGACCAGGACGTTATCCTTCCCTCCTTGGGTCCGAAGGTCGAGCACTTCGGTAGCCCCGACGTTCATGGCGAACGGAGTCTGATTGACTCGCTCGACACGGACCACTCGTCCGTTCGCTCGGAGTTCCATGTCGTCATCCAGGTTGCCGGTGTTGATCTGGACGGTATCGCGACCGAGGCCACCTTCGATGAGGTCGTTGCCGTCACCGTTGTTCCAAACAACGAGGTCGTTGCCGCCTTCACCGAAGACGAAGTCGTTCCCTTGGTTACCAATCAGTGTGTCGTTCCCGTCACGACCAAGTAACAAGTCGTTGCCATCACCACCGACAATGAGGTCGTTCCCATCGCCACCTGTGAGAACGTCCGTCCCGATCCCGCCATCGATCTCTAGGGACGTGAGTCCCGAGAGACCGACCGAACCTGTGAAGCGATCGTTCCCACCAAGAAGATTGACGTCGATCGTTTCTGTCGTCCCAATGTCCAAGGTAAAGAGGTCCAAGTTAGTTCGCTCGACTCGAACCCGGTTCCCGTTGGGGCTCGCCACGATCACGTCGTTCGCAGTGTTGGAACCGTTGACCTGGACGGTGTCGTTGCCGTCTCCTCCTTCGAGGAAGTCGCTGCCGTCTCCGTCATTGACGATCAGCAGGTCGTCACCATCTTGACCCAAGACAACGTCGTTGCCGCGATTACCAAGCAGGACATCGTTTCCGGCACCACCTCGAAGGACATCCGCACCATCACCACCAATCAACAGGTCGTTGCCTTCACCACCGTCGAGGTCCAAGGAGATGAGACCATTCAGACCAACCGATCCGATAATGACGTCGCTGCCACCCTGACCGTTGACGTCCAGGTTCTCCGTTGTCCCAATGTCCAAGGTAAAGAGGCCCAAGTTAGTTCGTCGGAAGCGTACTCGCTCGCCATTGGGATCGACTCGGAAACTGTCACCAGCTGAGTTGTCCCCGTTGACCTGGACGGTGTCGAGACCCTCGCCGCCTTCGAGGAAGTCGCTGCCGTCACCGTTATTCACGATCAGAAGGTCGCTACCGTCCTGTCCCAACATGATGTCATTGCCACGACCACCGATGAGAACATCGTTCCCAGCACCTCCGCGGAGGACATCGACACCGTCCCCACCGATCAACAGGTCATTACCTTCCCCACCATCGAGGTCGAGCCCAATGAGACCAACAAGCCCTACGGACCCCACGATGACGTCACTGCCCCCTTGACCGTTGACATCGAGGTTCTCGGTCGTGCCGATGTTGAGCGTGAAGAGACTGAGGTTGTTGCGGCGGAAGCGGACTCGTTCACCATTGGGATCAATACTGAAATCATCACCAGCCGTGTTCGACCCATTGACCTGCACGAAGTCAAACCCTTCGCCACCTTCCATGAAGTCACTGCCGTCCCCATTGTTCCAGATCAAAAGGTCACTGCCGTCTTGCCCCAACATCACGTCATTGCCGCGTTTGCCGATCAGAGTGTCATTCCCAGCACCTCCGCGGAGGACATCGACACCGTCCCCACCAATCAACAGGTCGTTGCCTTCCCCACCATCGAGGTCGAGCCCAATGAGCCCAACGAGTCCGACCGATCCGATGATGACGTCACTGCCACCCTGGCCATTAACGTCGAGGTTCTCGGTCGTCCCAATGTCCAAAGTGAACAGGCCCAGGTTAGTGCGCCGGAACCGTACTCGCTCGCCATTGGGATCGATACTGAAGTCGTCCCCGGCAGTGTTCGATCCATTGACCTGGACGAAGTCGAATCCTTCGCCACCTTCCATGAAGTCGCTGCCGTCGCCATTGTTCCAGATCAGAAGGTCGCTACCGTCCTGTCCCAACATGATGTCGTTGCCGTGACCACCGATGAGGACATCGTTGCCGGCTCCACCACGGAGGACATCCACGCCGTCCCCACCGATCAGCAGGTCATTGCCTTCGCCACCATCGAGATCGAGGTCGATGAGACCAACGAGCCCGACCGATCCGATGATGACGTCACTGCCCCCCTGGCCGTTGACATCGAGGTTCTCGGTCGTCCCAATGTCAAGAGTGAAGAGTCCCAGGTTGTTCCGTTGGAATCGGACTCGTTCACCGTTGGGGTCAATGCTGAAGTCATCCCCGGCTCCGTTGGCTCCGTTGACCTGGACGAAGTCGAATCCTTCTCCACCTTCCATGAAGTCGCTGCCGTCACCGTTGATCCAGATCAGAAGGTCGCTACCGTCCTGTCCTTCGACTTGATCGTTTCCACGATCTCCCAGGAGAACGTCGTTCCCAGTTCCGCCCAAGAGACTGTCGGCATTGTCACCTCCTCGAAGGAAGTCGTTCCCGGAACTACCACTGAGATAATCCTGTCCGGAGCCACCGACGAGGAAGTCATTCCCCGGCCCACCAAACAAGTACGCTTTTGGCAGGGCTCCGTTAAATTCGTTGAGGGCGATTTGATCATTCCCATCCAAGCCGAACGCGACGATGGACGAGGTGTTCTCGACCGTGGGAGTTCCACCCAGGACGGCGACCTCCCCATTGTTGATCAGAATGGTTCCATCCTCGTCACGGCTAAAGTTGATGACGTTGTCGAACTGGTCACCGATGACCATGAGTGTCCCTGTCTGGGCAGAAAACGAAGCAGTCACCGCAGGGGCAATTCGGTCGGTGAGTCCCTCTACACGTGGCAAGAATCGTCGGTCGTATTTTGGTGAGTTCGAGGGGCGTATATTGATGAGGGTAAGCAGCGGTTGAAGAAGTCGGCGAAGCATATCGAATATCTCCTGGGAGTTTTATTTTTGAAACCGAACAGGAGACTATTCCGGTGAACTCTTGGAAACCTAATAGCACTGTCAAGAATTATTTTGCTTTTTCCATTCAACAATTGTTGTCACAACAAGTCCGGGCAACTTGAGATGGGATTCGGTCGTGTCTCTTGCGCTATATTCGGCCCGACAATTTCGTTGCAATGTATTTCCGCGTGATATGGAATGACGAAAGAGGGACCAAAGTAGTAGG
This sequence comes from uncultured Alcaligenaceae bacterium, assembly GCA_964474955.1. Lineage (GTDB taxonomy): Bacteria > Planctomycetota > Planctomycetia > Gemmatales > Gemmataceae > CAYRFQ01. Next base: position 5,657 of record CAYYUU010000523.1, read on the forward strand.
CACACTCGCAACGCGAAATTTATTGCTGTCCGTTTTTTTGTTTTTGTTTTGTTTTGGAGTGCGGCAGCTACGCTGCCGCTTTGGTAGTTTTGTTTTTGTTTCGGGCGCCGTCCCCCTCACACTCCAAAAACAAATCCGGACAATCATTTATTTCCCGTTCTCCATGTGCCGTGACCAAATCGGAGACCCCCATGACCGAACCAAAGAAAGCACGTCTTG
>CAYYUU010000524.1:0-5874 GCA_964474955.1 uncultured Alcaligenaceae bacterium
TCGGGAACGGGAGCGCGGAGATATGCTCCCGGTTGGAGATGTTGATAGCAATTACGGGCTGCCGTACGGCCTTCTTCCAGTGTAAGGTGTTCCCACACATTCTCGGCCAACATAGCTTGAATGCTATCAGGCGTAAAATGTTTTCGCCAATCTTCCTCTGCGATGATGTTAAGAAAATCTACCTCAGGCGGAATCCAGCCCGGTTGGAATATGCCCGATGCACCGAGGACGACTTTCAACGTCGACGCATTCTCCTTGGCCGCCCGAAACAGTGCAAGCGGAGCACGAGTTCTCACCTTTTCATGTTGATAACGATTTAAGATCGCTTGACCAAGTTGTCGAACGCCAGGAATCTTCGCAAGTAAGTTTTTCATGTAGGTGTCTCTCCAGTGTTCGTGACAATGCGTCCACACAGATACATTTATCAGTGTTCACATGCCAGGACGGACCACGAGAGACCAATACCGTTTCTACGCAGCTCGCCGTCCCAGTCGATAGGTTTCGGAGATATCCTCTCCGACGCCACACACCAGAACTCGAAAACCCGCGAGCCGTAGAGAATCGTGGTTCAACCAGTTCCGGCTGTCATATATGACCCGACCCGACATGTGATCCAAAAAGATTTTCGACGAGAGGTGACGGTAGGCTTGATGGTTCGTCGTCAAGACGGCCCATGTCGCCTCCTCCAGACAGGACTCGATATCATTCACGACATCGAACCCCTGGTAAGTTCCGCCACGAACGAGTGGATCGTGGACGGCAACCCTCAGTCCTGCTTCCGCAGCGACAGCCGCCAAGGCAAGCCCTGGACTTTCGCGGGGGTCATCGATGTCCGCTTTGTAAGCCGCCCCAAGGATGGCCAACTTATTCCCGCAGGGACCTTGGGATAGATCGAGCAATCGGTTGAGGATTCGCGTCGGTTGGAACTCATTCACCTCACGAGCTTGCCGAATCAGGTCGGTTTGCTCAGGATAAGCACCGACGAGAAACCACGGGTCCACCGGAATACAGTGCCCACCAACACCCGGTCCCGGTTGCAACACTTCGACTCGCGGATGCCGATTTGCCAACCGGATCGCTTCCCAGGCGTTCACGCCAGCCGCTTCGGCAACATTCGCCACGACATTCGCCAGAGCTATATTCACATCGCGATATGTGTTCTCGACGAGTTTACATAATTCTGCAGTTAGATCATCCGTGACGGAGATAGTCCCCTGACAGCATCGCTCATAGAGCCGGCGAGTGCGTTCCGCTGCGGAGGGAGTATATCCCCCAATGATTCGGTCGTTATGTATGAGTTCTTGCACAGTGTTGCCAGGAAGGACTCTTTCCGGCGCGTAACATAAGTCGAAATCGTCACCGGGTTCCAAACCCGACTTTCGGAGGATCTGTCCGACGACGTTTCGAGTAGTCCCGACCGGTGACGTCGATTCCAAAACGACAAGATCACCTTTGCGAAGAACACCGGCAATGCCCGTTGTGGCCCCTTCTACGGCTTTCAGGTCTACATTGCAGTCCTTCGTCAGTGGAGTCGGGACACAAATGATAAACATATTCGAAGGTTCAACATCCGTGGAAACGCGCAGGTTTCCGCTACTCATGGCCCCGGAAAATAAATTCCGTAACCCAGCTTCCTGGAGTCGAGTATTTCCCGTTTGTAATTCCGAAACCAACTCGGGATTAATGTCGATCCCGAGGACCTGGAAGCCAGACGAAGCCAACAGGCTGGCTGTTGGTAAGCCAACATAACCCAACCCGACCACACATATTTCTGCCATTGGTGTTGTCCCTTTCTCCTTGGGATGGCCACTAACCAGCTTTTGCCCGACGCTCCGTGTTCGTGTGGACTCGTTGTCGTTCGAGATAATCGAAGCAAAGTGATACGATTTTCTGAGCAGCCTTGCCGTCGCCATACGGATTGGTTCCACTGGCCATGGAACGATATGCGGCCTGGTCGTCGAGTAATCGCGTAGTTTCCGTTACTATGTCGTCATACTTTGGACCCACGAGTTTCACCATTCCGGCCTGAACACCTTCCGGACGCTCGGTCGTGTCTCGCATGACGAGGACCGGTTTGCCAAGGCTTGGGGCCTCTTCTTGGATTCCGCCAGAGTCCGTCAGAATCAAAGTGGATTTCTGCATCAAGTGGACAAAAGGCAAGTACGAGATCGGTTCTAATAAATGTATGTTTGCTGATATCCGGCTCCCCAATATCTTTTGCACGGGAGCGCGGACGTTCGGATTTAAGTGGACAGGATAGACAAAGTGAACGTCCGGGAACCGATTCGCTAATTCGGCTATGGCGTGGCAAATGGCTTCGAAACCAGTTCCGAGATTTTCTCGGCGATGACCAGTGATGAGAACTATGCGAGGAGATTCCTCGTTGGCAAATAGTTCGTCCAACTCGGGGACCGGTGCCGCGTCTTTCGGAACCTTACTCAGTGCAATATGCAAAGCGTCCACGACCGTATTTCCTGTGACGTGGACAGTATCGGGATGGGCTCCCTCTCGACGTAGGTTTTCTGCACTTTCTTTTGTCGGAGCTAAGTGGAGGGAGGTGATGCGAGAGACCATCGTCCGATTCGCTTCTTCGGGCCATGGAGAATAGATGTTGTGCGAACGGAGCCCGGCCTCGACGTGACCCACAGGGATCTTGAGATAGAACCCCGCGAGAGCAGCACATAGGACCGTTGTTGTATCGCCTTGAACTAAGACCAAATCGGGACGTTCCTCCGTCATATGCGCGGTCAAGGATTCCAAGAGCTTGGACGTCAACCCCGCGAGTCCCTGGTTGTGGGTCATGACGTCGAGATCTTTGTTCGGCTTGATGTCGAACGTGCCGAGGACTTGATCAAGCATTTGCCGATGTTGCGCAGTCGCACATACATGGACTCGGAATCTCGCATCGCGTTCCATTGCGAGGACGATCGGAGCCATCTTGATCGCTTCTGGCCGAGTCCCAAATATGATTGCGACCTTATGCATTGCATCAATCCTGTGAAATGTTATGAAACATATTGATTTCCGTTTACGCAGCTTGCCGCGAGCGAGGAAGTGCTTGTCTATACCGTTCGAGGTGGTATTGGGCAATGGATTTCCAGGAATAGTTCTGTTCGACTTTCTCACGACCAACATGGCCCAAGTTCTTACGACGGGCCGGCTCATTCAATCTAAGGATTTGCTGAGCCAAGTCTTGCGCATCGTCATGTTTGTATACCAGTCCGTTCCCGTCGATTCGTTCGGGAACTTGGGTGCCATCACTAATAATGAGAGGTAAGCCGCAGGATGCCGCATCGAGTTGCGAGGTTGATTCTTCGCGTGGCCAAACGCCAATGTCGGCGGCTCGATAATAGCCCGGTAGTTCTTTGGCCTTCACCCAGGATTGCACAATGTTCCCATCGTTTGCGAGAATCTGTTGTTCTTGCTCGCCACCACCAACGAAGAGTCCGCGCACAGGATGTCCAAGTTGTCGGGCATGCGTTACGGCCTGGGCCAAGCATAATGGGTGCTTACTTGGACTGAACCGTCCTGTGTAAATACATAGAATTTCCTCCGGAGTTACGCCAAGTTTTACACGCAAGGTCTCTCTTGCTTGTTGGTCTTCCTTAGTTCGGACTGGGTGGAATAATTCTGTGTCGACGCCGAGCGAAACTATCTCCATTTTTCTCGACGGAATTCCATAGAAACGGTGGGCAATGTCGCCAGAGTCTATACTGATCGGATAGCACTTTTCGGAAAAAATGCCGAGGAGTCGTCCGACCGTCTTGCGAATGTTTTGGGGTAGATTCAGCTTTGGATGTTGTTCTTTCGCGAGTGGAAAAACCGAGGCGTGAGTGTGGCACTCCAAAAACAACTTGAACGGCACGAAGCATTTGGCCCATAGGAGTTGCCAATTGGTATAGCTCGTGACGTCGAAATTATGGACGATGTCTGGTTGGATTTCTTGGAGTTTGTTTCGCAAACCATTGAGGGTGAGATATCGGTGACGGATGAAGGAAAAGGGGAGTCGGTGGAGTGTATACCCGTCGACTTGGCTCGTCCCACATTCCACGATCGGTGGCCCCAAAAACGACTCATACGTTTCTTTGTACGTGGGGCTGTTGAAGTAGACCTGGGCGTTGGACGTGACCAAGTGAACTTCTGGGCCGAGACTCGCCATCGCTTTTGTCAATTGATTCTCGGCGTATCCCATACCAGAAGAATACCATTCTGCAAGAAAGACAATCCGCATCTCTGATCTCCGGCGCTTCGACTCTGATTTCTAATCGTGACAACTGTAATTTGTATCGAATATTATGTCTTAGTTTGGCCGTGGTTGTTCCAGAGGACATGTTGGTAACCTGTCCATGAAAAAGTGGGAACAGGTTGGGAAGCTGAAAGCAATGATTGTCCGGATGTTGTGTTGGATGAACTGCCGGACTCCAACACGTACCAACCCGAAGCGAAAGCGAGGATTCAATAAAGACAGGCGTCCTTTCGCGGAGCGAAAGGCGACACTCAAAGACAGCGGCACATGGAGTGTGCCTACTACGATGTTGATTAATCCCCCAGTTCACAATACACCCGCTTTCCTCGAACTGGATAGCGGATCGTCCCTTCTTGGTTGACGAATTCACCCTCGACGTATCGCATCGGGCCCTGTCCATCTGGGGTGGCGAGTCTACCTTCTAATAGCTGAATTTCTTCGGTGGTTAGCATTGGCTCGATGTCGATCAGTCGGTCGCTGGGAACCGGAGTCCATGAAAGGAGTGGTTCGCGGATCGAACCTACCAACCGATTTTCGATGATTGGTAAATTCCCTTCCCAGAGACATTGCGCATTGAATAGATCCTGACGTTCCCAGAAAAACGGCTGCCAGGGACGAAAATCAGGATTCATCCAGTCATGCATAAATGGTGATGTTGTGTGGGCTTCTTTTTGTCGCCGTGTGTACTCGAAGAAATGCATCTGTCCATTGAACGAAACAATTTGCCACTTGTGCATATATCCCGAACCTACAAGTAGGTCTTTGCCATAGGCCGGAGTTTCCGCATAACCTGCCTCAGCAATTCGGCTCAATTCGCTCGCGGCGCGTGTAGGACTATCAACATGCTCTAGAACGTGCGAGCATATCGCAAAGTCAAAAGCCTTGGATAAAAACGGGAGTCGTTCGACGTTGCAGACGATGAGTGGTCGATCTTCTAAGATATTCCCGGAGCGGTGGAATTGATCGTCGGGAAAGTAATCGGCTAGGATATTGGCTCGGGGACACGAGTAGTTGCCGGCAACAATGTCGAGAACTACGGATTCATTCTTGAGTTTCGGTTCGACAAGGATTTTTTGATAGTCCCAGCTAGTGGCATAGCGATACGGATTAGCCTTCGGTACGTTGTTAGATGTCTTTTGCCAAAAACCCGTTGCCCAAAAGCGAAAACCATATGGACCAGGCCCATAATCCACAGATCCAGGCCAGTTCTCGGCTTGCAACCACTCCAACATTTTGTAGTAGTATGGCGTGTCGATATTATCGATGACCAGATAGCCGCCTGGCTTCAAGCGAGGCAGCGCATGTTTGAAACAGGAGGGACGGGAACGACCATCCAGTAGAATGAGGTCAAAGTGATTTTCCGGATATTGGTCGATGACGGAGGCATACTCCCGGAAGCTCATTCCCTGGTATTCTGTGGCTCCAGAAACATAAGTATGGAAGTCCGACGGATCTTTGACGCCAGATTGACTCATCGGGGTTGGTGGGCGCAGGTGGCTTTCCCATTTCACTATTGTCGAACAGCTAGTGAGTTCGGAGCGAGTTCTTTCGAGCCATTCCGGTTCGTGCTCCACCGTCACGAGTGCGGCGACGCGCGATGCAAAATAGAGTGTAGAACCACCGGCCCC
>CAYYUU010000525.1:0-5866 GCA_964474955.1 uncultured Alcaligenaceae bacterium
AGAATTAGGAAATCAACAGCGACAGTATATCCGTCAAGAACAACGGGAAGAAGAGCGAGCCCGCAGACGTGAACGTGTCTGCTCCGGCACCGAAGTTAATATAGCCGAAGACCGGCAGAGCGTTGGTCGTGTCGAGGTTGAACGAATCAGCACCGGCGCCCAGGTTGGCGAAGATTCGGGGTCGACCCGAACCGAGTGCTGGAGCGAAGTTCACCGAGTCAGCGCCGGAACCACCAAAGTACGTGAACGAAGGTCCGGTGAATCCCCCGCCAAGGGTCCCTTGGATGTCAACGAAGTTCGCACCACCCATCAGGCTCAAGTTGATGCTCGTGCCGTTGATGGAGCTATCGGCCGAGAGGGTGACGGACTCGGCACCGATGTTGCCGCCCATCACGTACAAACCATTGTTCAACGAAGAACCACCATCGACGGCGACGAGGCTCATCGTCGAGGCACCGACCTGGCTTCCTAGGTTGATGTTGGTGAATCCGCCAACACTACTGCCTGTGAAGAACCCAACGCTGTCCGCACCGTTACCGCCAAAGTAGGTCACCCCACCGCCAATCGACGTGGCAGTCGCTGCGAAGACGGCTGGATCGATCGAGCCAAAGTTATTGACATTCACATTCCCGCCGATGAGGCTTGAGTCGATGGTCAACGTCTCAGCACCACGGGCCGACAGATTGCCGCCGAAGACAGTTGCCGCGTTTGCGATGCCGACAGAGTCCGCACCAAGACCGAGGTTAACTGAGATGTTTCCGCCGATAACCACACCACCAACACCGATACCGACGCTCGAAGCTCCATTCCCGCCGGTGATACTCAGGTTCCCACCGATCGAACCAGCGACATCGTCGTTGAGATCGAACGCGCGATCCAGGGCATTGTTCAAATTGATCGTCAAGTTGCCAGCTCGCAAGGCCACATCGTAATCGACCGGAACGGTGTCGGCACCAAGCAGGTTGACGTTGATGTTCGATACGCCGGTGATGTTGAGCGTCGTCGTCGTCGCACCAACATCCGTGACGGTGAGTTCGCCAGGAACGACGTTGTCGTCGAACTCCAATGCGGTCCCGAGAGCGCCGCTCACCTGGTCAACCGTCAGCGTTCCGTTGATGAACGAGTAGTTGAACATCGCCGGAGCCCAACGGTCTTCCAAATTCTCCAGACACAAGTTGGTCTGCTTCTTCAAACTCATGGACAGAACCTCCAGAACAAGGAATTAAGAAACGGTGCTGCCGATAGCACCAAGCCAAGCCAGTGTCGCGCATTCGTACCAAGCCAATCCTTGCTCTGTGCGCACATCGTACTTCAGTCGAATCCTCCGACCGACATGTATGTTCTTCCCACAACCAGAAGCTATGGGGAGTCAAGTCATGATTGGCAGAGACCTGAACGTTCTACCTTCGCCACAGATGGGTTGGAAGTCTCTGAGCCGTGCTGCATCAGGAGTTCAATCAACTTCGTGGCGATGTTGATCGAACGAGGGAGCCAGGTGGTGCGGAAAGAATGTAACGTCGTCGAGAGTTCCGGCCACTGCGATCGCAGGCATGAGGAAGCAATATTAGGTTCACTCCTTCGCGGACGGTTCAGAAGATTGGACGAATCTTCAAACTCATACAAGAAGTGAAGTGTGGAAATATTTCACAGAATGGAAACAAATGAGACGTTTACATTCTGTAAAATCGCGATTTCCATTGCTGGAGTCTCACGTGGTATATTCTTCCCTAACTGTGTTACCTTCGCAGGTATTCTCCTTGCAACCTGAATAAATTGCAAGAGAGTGAGATGGGTTTTCAGGGAGAGATGTGGAAGAGTGATAAGGTTGTGATGACAGTATCGGTTATACTGGTTTTCGGAGGGCACATTGGGTTGTTTTTTCATTAGGATGGTGCGGATGTGAATCCCAAATAACAGACAGTGCCAGGGTGGGAAATGGAAGAACACTCTGCGCATAAAGAAATCCGGGGTCTCGTCGAGAGCCCGGATTTCTTCCCCGCAGGTGCGAGAGTGCCTATCCATCGAACGTTTGAAGAAAAAGCCGAACGGCTTATTAGAGGTTGATCAAGATCAGCGGGAAGGTTGGCGCACCGACCAGGGTAAAGCTGTCCGCACCAGGACCAAAGTTGATGTAAGCAAACGTTGGTACGGCGTTGGTCGTATCGAGGTTGAACGAATCGGCGCCTGCTCCCAGGTTGGCGAAGACGCGGGGTTGACCAGAACCCATTGCTGGAGCAAAGTTCACCGAGTCAGCTCCGGCACCACCGAAGTAGGTGAACGAGGGTCCGGTGAATCCGCCGCCGAGAGCCCCTTGGATGTCAACGAAGTTCGCACCACCCATCAGGTTCAAGTTGATGCTCGTGCCGTTGATGAAGCTATCAGCTGAGAGGCTGACCGACTCGGCACCGAGGCTGCCGCCCATCACGTACAAACCATTGTTCAACGAAGAACCACCATCGACGGCGACGAGGCTCATCGTCGAGGCGCCGACCTGGCTTCCCAGGTTGATGTTCGTGAAACCACCAACAGTGGTAGCTGCCGTGAACGCGACACTGTCGGCACCGTTGCCGCCAAAGTAGGTGACGCCCCCGCCGACAGTCGTGGCAGTGAACGAAGCAGCTCCTGGGTCAATTCCACCAAAGTTGTTGATGTTGACGCTACCCCCGACGAAGCTCGAGTCAACACCCACCGTTTCCGCACCACGGGTCGTCAGGTTCCCCCCTAGGAACGTTGCGGCGTTTGAGATGTTCACAGAGTCCGCACCAAGGCCGAGGTCGACTGAGATGTTCCCGCCGACAACAACACCAGCAGCACCAATTCCTACAGACGAAGCTCCATTGCCACCTTCGACGCTCAGGTTTCCACCGATCGAACCTGCGACGTCGGCGTTAAGATCCAACGCTCGGTCCACGGCGTTGTTCAGGTTGATTGTCAAGTTGCCAGTCCGCATGGCCGTGTCGTAATTGACCGGAACAGTATCGGAACCGAGCAAGTTGAGGGTGATGTTCGAAACACCGGAAATGTTGAGCGTGGTCGAAGTGGCACCAACGTCCGTAATGGTGAGTTCACCAGGGACGACGTTGTCGTCAATCGTCAACTCACTTCCTGTGGCGGGGGTCACCTGGTCGATCGTGAGCGATCCGTTTATGAAGGAATAGTTGAACGACGCTGGCGCCCAACGATCCTCCAAATTTTCCAGACACAAATTAGTCTGATTCTTCAAACTCATGGACAGAACCTCCAGAACAAGGAATTAAGAAATGGTGCTGCCGATAGCACCAAGCCAAGCCAGTATCACGCATTCGTCTCAAGCCAATCCTTGCCCTGTGCGCACATCGTACGTCGGTCGATCCGTTAACCGATGATATTCATCCTCGCCCTGCAATGACTTCAACAGGGTGAGGACGAATGATTCTTCGTCTTAGGTTTGCAACGTTTCCACGGACTTGACGGGTAGCGAAATTGATGAGCCAAAAACTTGTTGTTGTGCCGCATGGGAGTAAATCGTGCCACTCTCACATCGGCATCTTGCTAGAAACATTGATTTCTCAGGTCCCCCAACTTCGGAATTATTCTCTTCCCCTCGTGAATAAATTGCAAGAGGGGGGAATGGCTTTTCAAGGAGAGAAGCACAGGAAGGATAAGATTGCCATATAAACACTGGCTGTACTGATTTTACGACCCCCAGTTGCTACGTTCGGTTATTTCGATCGACAAGAAACACGACTCGTAGTTATCCGTCCGCTCGAGTGGCTCCAAGCAAAAAACGGACAACAACCAATTTTGCGTTCCATGCCCCCGAGAAACCAATGTGGCCTTAATCTCACGGGTGTTGAAATCAATCGGAAGCAGAAAATCTGAATGGGATGTGGTAGAAATATGGTTGTTCAGGAATGAAAACTTGGATCTTCGAATTGAGAATTGGCCTTTCACCAGGAAGTTCCCAATCGAGAAATTCCTGGTGCATCTGGATCACTTCGAACAGGTTTCGTCCCAATACCGTTCACGTTTCTCATTTGTCCACTATTTTGTTCACCATGTATTGCGTCTACTTCTAGTGAACAAAGAAGTGAACAACCTTCAATCTGTTCCTCTACATATAATTGTATAAACGAGAAATGTGAACGGTATTGGGCTTAGTCCTTCAAACATACGTACATTCGGTCGACCAAAGGATAACACCCACAACGCTCGGATGTTACACCAAAACCATAGGATTGCAAGAGTTCCTTCCACTCGGACCTTGGCCGTGTGAAACTCACCTTGGAAGGGATCCTCCTGATTCGCCTCATGATCCATTGCGAAACTTTGGAGATCCGTAAGGGTGGCCATCCAGCTGCGTCTGCCTCCCGAAGGATCAACACTCCCCCGGGCAACAGCTGTTCATACATTTGCTTTAGAAGGCGTTCCTGCTCGCAACGTGACAGCTGGTGGACCACATGATTCAACACGATTCCCACCGGACGCTCAGAGAATCGAGCCAACGCGGTCGTGCTGTCCCCAAGTTGGAATTCCAAGTTGGGCAGGTCCTCGCTGACTCTTTGGGCTATCTCAATTCGACGTTCATCAAGATCGATTCCCACCACATGGCGACGGGATGCCTGGTTTGCCAAAGTCATCGAAAGCAGGCCATGTCCACACCCGAGTTCGATGACCAGTCAGTACGTTGGGACGCTAGAGGCGATGGCTTCGTGGGGGGTCAACCACCATAAGAGCTTCAGGATGGTACGAGACTTGAGAGGGCAATCGGCGTATCTTCTCAGCACCACCTTTCCGAGTCGCAACGTTGAATTAGCGGGCATGGCCTGCAGGCGAAGTTGCAACCGTTCTCGGAAGGTGACGATCCCCGTGGACATTCGTTCTCTCCTCTTTTGGAACTGATACCGTCAACAACACGCCAGCAGCTAGCACACCGATTGTGGAGTCGCAAAGGCAAACTCCGCAAGACCCGGTTTGCCTGGACAATGTGCGCGGCGAGTCGACTCGATGGATAAAGGAATGGCGAAGAATAACCAAGAAGGAAATCTTGCCAAGGCCAAATTGAGTTACCAGGGACACTTCCACAAAACGCGCCTGTACCTGTTTCGCATCGTTTGTTACACCCCCGCCCAAAACACCAACGTTCTCACCGCGAAACATGGAATTGGTTTGGGGGACAAAACATATGTCGACACGATTGTGGTTCGTTCTGTTACCTCTGGTCCTCCTGGGAGCGCAGGAGCCGCCGCCCACAGTTCCGAAAACTCCACCCGTCTCGCCACGACAAGTTCTGAGTTCTCCCAGCACACCGCCAGAAGAAAAGAAATCGGACCTGCCCGACATTCCGACACCGCCTCCACTGCCTGAACCGGGCAAATCCGCCATTCAACCGACAAAGCTCGAGACGCCTCAAGTTCCCCCGGATGCTGATTTTCACATCGGAGTTTCCCTTCTCGAAAACAATAATCCGAAGGACGATCATCGGGCCATGAAGTATTTGACCGAGTATCTCAAAACTCACCCGTCGTCCCGTCATGCTCCAGAGGCGACATATCGATTGGCCATGGCGCGCCTCGTTTTTGGAGATAAGAAAAATGCTGACAAATGGATCGAGGCTCTGGTCGAGAGACATACGGAAACGTTTTGGGCGGTCGTTGCGATGAATAGTTATTTGGACCATCCTCAGCTGAAATCGCTCTGGGCAAAACAATATCAGAAGGTCCGAGAAGAAAACGACAAAGGATCAGCGAGTCAGGTAGCCTACCTCCTCCAAATTTCCGCCCGCCGGTTCCCCAACAACTTTGACAAGTCGGAATTGGCCTATCGGCTGGCCATGTGTTATCGCACCTTGGAGGATGAGAAAGGCTATGCGGTGGTGATGGCCCAA
>CAYYUU010000526.1:0-5858 GCA_964474955.1 uncultured Alcaligenaceae bacterium
CCCCCCCCGCTTTTTCCTCCTCCCGGCGCCTTGGGGCCCCCCCCCTCCCTTTTTTTTAATTCGCCGGGGGGGCGGTGGGTGACGAGCGAGCATGTGACGAATGAGGAGCACGGAAGCCTGCGCGGCGTGGCACCGCACGGATGGCTAATCGACCGTTGACGTCCCCTCGGAATTCTCTTTTATCCTACCTGCTCCACATACGAATCAAAGACTTGCACGTTCTTCCAGTTGTCCTTGTTCTCTTCGATGAACTGGTTGTGCGAGTCTGCATCTTGGTATTTGTCGTGAGAGGCTTTGTCCTGAAAAACGACGTGGAGAGCGACGTCCCAGTCTTGAGCGTTGACGTCGCGTTGGAACTCTTCGCCCCGGACGCCAGCGGCGAAGAACACCACGCCAGGGTGGTTGGCAAGGTATTTCTTGCACGCCTCAACGAGTTTTGTCTTGGCGGCATCGCTGTTGTCGTTGAGCGAAAAGAACACGTTATGCGAAAGAGTGTTACTCATTGTTTTCATCCTCGTATGAGTCCGTGCGATCTTCCCACGTCAGCCCAAGTTGTGACAATTCGGTGTCAGTGAGTCGTTGGAACTGTTGCAAAACGTAGTCCCGGCCCCAATCTTCGTTCTCGACGGCTTCCAGTGGCGGTAGGTCTGCTGTGATCTTGGCCGCCAGCTGGTAGGCTTCCTCGGTCGTCAAATCGTAGATGCTGCGAAGTTCCGACATTGCAAGTTCTGAGTTCTGTAGGACTGGTGCCTTCGATCCTATTGTAAGAGTTCACCCCCAGAACGCCAGCGTCGCAGGAGAACAAACACGCAACTCTTCGGAAAACTCATTACCGTTGATAGGAGCCGAACGGAAAATATTCACTCGAAGCAAAACAGCGAAGATGTGAGGATGAGACAACGCAGAACGCGGGTATACTCGAATCGTCAATTCGGTGACTTTCGAGGCGACGGATAAGTCTATTCGGAATGATGATTCCCATCACCGTCGCAGCAGTTCTAGTTTCACAGGCAGATCGATCATGCGAGTTCCCCAATTATTGCAAGAGCAAGACGTGCGTTTCGAAACGCTCGTCCATCCTCCCGCGTTCACGGCCCAAAAGCGAGCCCGACAGTTACACGTCCCGGGCAGTCAACTCGCCAAGTCTGTCCTCTTGCGCACGGGCAATCAATTTCTCGTTGCCGTCCTCCCGGCATCGCGTCACATCGACTTCCACCGGCTCGAGAACATTCTCGCAACTCCCGTGCGACTTGCCACGACGCGAGAAGTCGCCATGATCTTTGGCGATTGCGAATGGGGGACGACGGTTCCGTTCGGGAAGCTTTATGGAGTTCCGACGATTCTGGATGATTCGTTCGATCCGGAATCGACGATCGTTTTCGAGGCTCAACGACATGCCCTAACGATCCGGATGACTTGTCGGGATTTGGAGCGATTGGAACAACCGCGTCGATTGGCGTTTTCACGTCCACCCGAAGCATTGAGAGTCGGCGAATAAATGGAAGTCTTGATCGTGACTGAGGTTGTGTTCGGCGACGTGCCACCAAAGATGGGACTGTTGGTTTTCCGATGGTCCTTTCGGCACACGTGAGCATTCAGACGTCTGTCGCCTCTTTGGTTCTTTCCGTCAAGAGCTTTTGCAGGAGCCATTTGGCTTGGCTGGCACCTTCCTGAAACCTCCAGCGGACCCAAACCCAAAAGATTAGCCCCAACGCAGGAAGAGCAAGCATACCAAACGTTGGTTGGACGATCCCCAACGGCACTGTCACCAGGCACACACTCATTTCAATCAAGATTGGGCCCCCCAAGACCCACCACCAAAACAACTCCCAACGACTTGGCTGAGTATGAAGTGATATCTTCGTACCGTCCTGGGTTGCGGACAGTACCCCGACGAGCATCAGATGAGGATACGGCTGCGTCCAGCGAGACGGATCGTTGACCTCTCGAACGCGAAAGTCAGTCTTCCCCACCGTGCCTTCGAAAACTTTTCCGGCAGGCAAAGTTCGGAAACTGGCTTTTGGTTCGGTGTTCGAAACAAGAATGTCTCGGACCGCGCCTAGGGTCTTCGGGACCTCGATCTCGAAGGAAATTCGGGGAAACACAAGCATGCCGTCGTCCTTCCGCGTTCGTCGTGCGTCTTTTTTCAGACTTCTACGTCTACCAGGGTGAAGAACAAACTTGGTTACTTCCCTACCACGAACGAGAAATGCTATGAATGGTCAATCCGCTATAGATTTCCCGGGCAACAGTCGAGTTCACATTGGTCTGGCGGTGACGGATTTAGAGCGCTCGCGAGCATTCTACGAGACGCTCCTCGGTGTGCCCCCGACCAAAGAGCGCCCCGGCTATGTCAAGTTTGAGCTACAAGACCCATCGGTGAACTTGACGTTGAACGAAGTGCATGAGGCACCGAACGTCGGCAAAGCACCAACCCATTATGGTATTCAAGTCAAAACCACACAGGCTGTTCAAGATGCCATTGCAAGACTTTCCGGAGCCGGTCTGCGAACAACCGTCGAAGAAAACACGACGTGTTGCTATGCCGTACAGGATAAAGTGTGGGTAGCCGATCCGGAAGGAAACCAATGGGAGATTTTCGTTGTCCTGGACGCCGATGCCAACCAACGTCAAGACGAAGGATCAAGTTGCTGCGCCACGGATTCGACGCACAACACCAACGCCTGCTGCGAAGCTGTCGATTGAAGGATAATCCAATGAACGATGGGTCGATGTCAACGGAACGAATTTGGGAGCTTCTCAATGCAAAGCTGAGGGGCTTCTTTCTTCGCCGAGTTTCCGATGAGCAGTTCGCGGACGATCTGCTCCAAGAGACGTTCCTCCGTATCCACCAGAAGCTGAACGATCTTGACGACGAAGAACGCCTGGTGGCCTGGGTATTTCACATTGCCAGGAATCTCTTGGTGGACCACTACCGCTCCAAGGCTCGTGTCTGCGGCGGCGTACTTGATGACTTGGAAGCACCCGCAGAGGAAGAAGCAAACCTCAACGAGCTAGTCATGGGATGGCTAACTGAGATGATCGCTCAGCTTCCAGCCCCTTACCGAGAGGCGGTTGAGCTTTATGAATTGAAGGGGACTTCGCAGCAGGAGATCGCGAACCAAATCGGCACTTCTTTATCCGGAGCCAAATCCCGAGTGCAACGGGGACGTGCCAAGTTGAAGGAGCTTCTGTTGGATTGTTGCTCCTTCGAACAAGACCTTCGCGGGAACGTTATCGGATACGTCAGGAACAACTCTGAGGCCTGCGAGAAATGCCAGGGCGATTGTGGAGATGCGTTGGGATGACAACCGCGGCACTATCTTGGGTTCTCGCATTTTCGGAGAACTCCGTATCTAAGGCCCAGATTCGCGACACGTTACCGAGGCGGTGAGTGGGGTCAAAAAACAATGGAAAAACTGAGGGACTATAAACCTTGAATTGCCGCCTCCTGCATTATCTCAAAGACCTGGCTCTTGACCCACTGGACGACTTGCTCCCGAGACGCCGTATCGTCGACGTGGGCTATGTTGACCGCATTCGGTCCGGGAGTGTCGGCAGATTTATGGACGAACCGCAGGCTCTTCAGTACCTTTCCGGCACGAGCTTCGATCAAATACACATCCCGGCTCCACTCGCGTGGGCTGTTCGACTCGAACCCAACAGCAGATATCGGATTCCCGGTCGACTTCTTTTCCACCTGACCAACCACAAGCACCAGGCCTGTTTCGAGCGCCGATTCGGCTCTCCACTCGGTCGGTAACGAAGCATGCCAGGGGTGGAGTTTTCCTTCGTGATCCAGTACCGCAATCCGGGGAATGTCATTTCCTTGCGGCAACCATTCGGCGGCATCCTCGACCGGCTGGAGTTTCGTCGCAGAAGCCAATGGCGCAGCCCAACTTTTCTTTCCTTCGACGTTGGCTTCTGGTTTCGGCTCGGTTTGCGAGTGCGGTGGTGGAGCCTCGGAACCGGACACGACCACACCCGGCGTCATGAATAAGTGCATTCCGGCAAAGGCGCAGGCCCCGCACACTAAACAAATGAGAAGTGATTTCATCGCTCTGCCCTGACAGGGTGCTTGCTTCCTGCTCGGATCAACGCAGATCGCCGTACCGAGCCGTTCCAACTCTATGGAAAGCCTAGCACACAAAATCCGCAAGATTGATCAGAAAAGAGCGAAGAGATCTTGATGATAGTTGGGTTGGTGTCACGAACAAAGAACTCGCGAAGTTTCGCGAGTTCTTGCAGCAACACGAAAGAAAGGGGACAGGCCAATTCGCCTCTAAAACTGGTCGAGCCAAAAATGGAAGCCGCGGTAGTACCTCTGGGGCTCTGCGTGCTCATAACGCCAGTTCGGTTCCCGGAATGGTGGGTAGGCCATGTAGGCTGGTGGACGGCGATAAGGTTCGCCTGGCTTCTCAGGATATCTCGGACCGGTCGTGGGCCAGTAGTTGTGCGGAAAGTAATAATAGGGATAGTAGTAGAGTCGCTGAAGCTGGTAGCGATGAGCCCCGGAGGCTCCGGATGGGACCATGTTCTGAGCCGAAACTGGTTCGGTGGTCACAAACAAAAAGCCAGCGACGAGCGTGAGAGCAACGATTTCCAAGAGAAACTTTTTCACCAAACGTCCTCCTTGCACTGGTGGGAATGGTAGAGTGATGAAAGTTTACCCGACAAGTACGGCTCAGGTCGGCGACTCACCCTTCTTCGTCAAAGTTCTTGGTCGTTTGGTGGTAAACAGGAAAGCTCGATTGGATTTCATCGCTCAGGGAGTGTCGCGAATTTTCGAGGGTTCTATCGATGGAGTGGAATTTCCTCCGTCTCAAATTTTCTTTTCTGGCCCTTGTACCTGATTCGTGAGAAGTGGTATAATCCATTATCAATCCTCCAACATGCCCTGATCGAGAAGCTTCCGCTTTTCCATCTCGCTTCCCCCACAATAAGACACCAAAAACAGGAGAGAGCCCATGTTCGGCCTCGGCGCTTGGGAGATTATGCTGATTGTGTTTTTTGGAATTCTGTTATTCGGTTCCAGTTTGCCCCTCGTGGCCCGCAACTTGGGCAAGACGCTGACCGAAGTCAACAAAGAAGTGAAGACCATCCGGGACGACTTGGAAGACCCAACTCGCAAATAACTCTGCAATGCAGCTGATGTTGAGTTCGGGAAGCGAATACCGGCAATAAAAGTTGTTGCTTGAGCCATAGAGCGGCTCACTGTACACTGAATTTTTGGAAGAAATATTGCGCAATAAACATCCACTTCGCGTTCTCAATCGCGTTGGGATACCATTTGGAAATTGACACAACTCGTGTTCTGTTTTTGAGGAGACTCCAGTATGTTCGGCAGTCTTGGACCGATGGAAATTGGCCTGATTTTACTCTTCGGCGTGTTACTTTTTGGAAAGCGTTTGCCTTCAGTCGGTCGTTCCATTGGCCAAAGCATCGTGGAATTCAAAAAGGGCTATCGCGGCTTGGAAGAGGAACTCGATGGCGCATCCACTCCCGCCCCTGCAATCGAACAGCAAGGGGGAGCGGCACCAACTTCGGATCAAATTCGTCCACCCCAGCGCATTAGCCCAAGCGCACCGAAATTCGAAGACAACTCCAGCGCAGTCACGACACCACCGCAAGTGTAATGCGAGAAATTGTCTGGAACTGCGAACCTTGCGAAGAGAATTGTCATCCTTCTGGTAGCGATTCCCTTCGCAAGATGCGAACGAATTGGGCGGCTAACTCAGTGGCTAGAGTGCCATCTTCACACGGTGGAAGTCACAGGTTCGAATCCTGTGCCGCCCATTCCTCTTAAGTCCTTTGCCGAACACATCTTACGTGTACCTGTCTCGTGTGGCAGTGCGGCT